>JAZRAY010000102.1:0-3526 GCA_045634805.1 Succinivibrio sp.
GTCTGTGTAGTTATTGTTTTGGCCTGCCTAATTCCTGTTTTCCTGGGAACCAACGTAGTTGATAGACTTTTTGGAAAGACTCCTGCAGAGGATCCTGCCAAGCAGAAGGTTGAGGTTTCCACCTCAATTGCAGATCCTGCTGCTGCAAACAAGCTTACCTTCGGTGACGAGGGAGACAAAAAGGAGCAGAGCGTAAGCGATGATCCTCTAGCTGTTTCAGCAGGTTCAATCAGTGATATCAAGGCTAACGGACCAAAAGGCTCAGAGAAAGAAGCTGTCCACGATGAAGGTGGTCTGCTGCCTAAGGTTGAAGGTGGTGTAGAGGCTGAAGAAGTAAAATCTACAACCAAGAATTCTGTTACCCTCCAGGGCGAGGCTTTAGAGGCTATTGAAGGAAAGGGGGCTGATTCTAAATCAGACGATCCCAGGCGAGGATTGGCAGGATCTTTAAACAAACAGGATAAGGCAAAGTCTGAGAAGGAAACTTCTGTTTCTAAATCAGACAAGATCGCTGCCAATAAAACTGAAAAAGCCGAGAAAGCTGAAGATGCCCCTTTAGCTGTACTAAAGAGAGAAAACAGTATCCTTTACAAGGATAAAATCCAGAAAGAGGATGAGGCAATTGCCTTAAAGCGCAAGGCTGATGAAGAAGCTGCAATTAAGCTTGCCAAAGCTCAGGAACAGGCCAAGAGAGATTTAGCTGCAAAGGAAAAGGCTAAACAGAAGGCTGAAGATAAAGCTGCAGAGGTTAAAGAGACTGCTCAGACTCAAAAGAAGAAAGAGCCTGTAAGTTCAGGAATTCCTGCAAAGAGAAATTCCAGGGCATATCTGGGCGAAAATTCAGAAATTGATTCTATGAACTCAAATCATTATACTCTTCAGGTGTTAGCAGGAACTGATAAATCCGCTTTGCAGAGAGCTGCAACTTACATTGACGGCAAATACTGGATTTATTCAACAGTTCGCAACGGAAGAGCCTGGCATGTCCTGATTACAGGTGACTTTGCATCTCCTCGTGCAGCAGTGGATGCAAGCAGAGGTTTCCCTGCATCAATTAGAAATGCAGGTCCATTTGCCAAGACTTTCGATAAAGTTAAAACTGAAATGAGATTGCAATAATCGTGAAAGAGAAAAATTTTTTGATAGCAGGTTCTATCCTGTCAGCCGACCTTTTAAATCTGGAAAGAGATGTAAAAGAGGCTTTAGATGTAGGTGTTGATGTAATTCATTTTGATGTGATGGATTACCATTTTGTTCCAAATATGACATTTGGTCCAGCTTTCCTCAAAGCAATGAGAAAGAAGTTCCCTGATGCAGTATTTGATGTTCACCTGATGGTTACACCTGTTACCGAAAATATTGTCGACGATTATGCAAAAGCAGGAGCAAGCTGGATTTCATTCCATCCTGAAGCATGTGTTCATACTGAAAGAATGCTAACCCATATTCAGGAGATGGGAATAAAGGCTGGTCTTGCTCTAAATCCTTCAACTCCTCCTCAGATGCTTCGTTATCTGTGGGATAAGCTTGATTTTGTTCTTGTAATGACCGTAAATCCTGGTTTTGGCGGACAGTCTACTATTCCTGCAACTCTTACCAAGGTTGCAGATATCAAGGCTATGGCTAAGGCTGAGAACAAGGACATCTTAATTGAAGTTGACGGTGGTGTAAAATCTACCAATATCAAAGAGATAGCTTCATATGGTGCAGAAGTGTTCGTAGTTGGTTCCGCATTCTTTGGAACTCCTGACAAGAGCGCTGCACTATCATCATTACACAGTGCATTAGCATAAGATTAAAATGTCAAAATTAAAGTCTCTTCCAGAGGCCCTTCTTTTTGACCTTGACGGCACTTTAGCAGATACAATCGTACAGCTTGCTAAGGCAGCAAGAGCGAGTGCCGTTTCCTTAGGTCTGAATCCTCCAGCACAGAAAAACGTTCAGGAATATGTCGGCAACGGTGTAAATATGCTTCTTGCAAGAGTTATTGCCGGAAGATTTGATATCACCCTTGATGATGTCGATAAGGAGCTTCTATTAAAAGCCAGAGAAGTCTTTAATCACGTTTATGCTGAAGGCTTAAAAACAGATTTCAGAGTTTATGATGGTGTAATCGAAGGCCTTAAGTATTTTAAGGAAAGAGGAATAAAACTTGCGGTTGTTACCAATAAACCTCAAATTTTTGCTGATCCTTTGTTAAAATGCATGGGCATTTATGATTATTTTGATTTTGTTTTAGGCGGTGAAGTCCTAAAGCAGAGAAAGCCTGATCCTGCACCATTACAGTACTGTCTTGATAAAATAGGCGTTTCTAACGATAAAGCAGTGATGATTGGTGATTCAGATAATGATATCATAGCAGGTCTGAATGCAAAGATTTGTACTGTCTTTTTTACTTACGGCTATAATCGAGCAAATCTAGATGAGCTTGACATAGACTATAAATTTGATAGTTTTACACAACTAATTGAACTAATAAAATCATTTAAATAAAGGTAAAGAAAAATGTCTAAACCAATTATCTTCAGTGGCATCCAGCCATCTGGTGAATTATCAGTAGGTAACTACATTGGTTCTTTACGCAACTGGGTTAAACTGCAGGATGATTATGACTGCATATATTGCGTTGTAAACGAGCACGCAATTACTGTTAGACAGGATCCAAAAGAGCTTCTAAACCGCTCTTACGATACACTTGCTATTTTCCTTGCTGCTGGAATTGATCCTAACAAGAGCACTATTTTCCTACAGTCTCATGTACCTGCTCACTGCCAGCTTTCATGGGTATTAAACTGCTACACTCAGGTTGGCGAGCTGAACAGAATGACTCAGTACAAGGACAAGTCAAAGAGATATGCAGACAATGTTACAGCTGGTCTATTTGATTATCCCGTACTAATGGCTGCTGATATTCTTCTGTATCAGGCAAACCTTGTACCTGTTGGTGATGATCAGAAGCAGCATATTGAAATTACAAGAGATATTGCAACCCGTTTCAACAATCTCTACGGTGACACTTTCGTTCTTCCTGAGGGCTATTTCCCTAAGACAGGCGCAAGAGTTATGTCTTTACAGGAACCAACCAAGAAGATGTCAAAATCTGATGATAATCAGAATAACGTTGTAAGAATTCTGGAAGAGCCTAAGTCCATTATCAAGAAGCTGAAGAAGGCTGTAACCGATTCAGATAATCCTCCTGTTATTAAGTACGACTGGGAAAACAAGCCTGGAGTATCAAACCTGCTTGAGATTCTGTCTGCATGTAACGGTAAGAGTATTGATGAGCTTGTTGAGCAGTACAAGGACTCAATGTATGGCACCTTCAAGTGTGATGTAGGTGATGCTCTGGTTGCTATGCTTGAGCCAATCCAGACTAGATACAAAGAAATCAGAGCTGATCAGGGCTATCTGGATGAAGTTCTTAAGAATGGTGCTATTAAGGCACGTGAAAGAGCTCAGAAGACTCTTGATGATGTCTACAAGAAAGTGGGCTTTGCTCTAGAAGCTTAATTTCTAAAAATATCAT
>JAZRAY010000103.1:0-1874 GCA_045634805.1 Succinivibrio sp.
ATAGCACCAAGCTTTCTGAGAGCGCCCTTTGTACCAGCAAGAGTAAGGTTGGAGTAACCGCCAGCAGCCTGAATTAAGTCGCAGAGGTCGCCAACTGCCTCTTCAGAGTTACCCTTTGCAGAGAACTCAGCGGGAACAACAGACATAACGCTCTGGAACATTACGTAAGTTCTTTCCTTGATATACTTGTTGAAGGACTTGTAAATTACATCAGTAAGTCTCTCAAGGGAAGCGATACCAAGAAGGAATCTTTCGAGTTCATCATAAACATGAATGTAAACCCATTCCTTCTCAAGAGTATACTCCTCACCTGCATCGAGAGCCTCACGGTTTGTATCCCAGTGGTTACCAGCAAAAGAAGCTACTGTTACATAGCTCTTGCCCTCAGAATACCAAGCAGTCTTGTCACCAAGAGCACGGTTCTTAAACTCTACGAAATTATCAATGAAGGGGATTTCAGCAAAATCGTTGGAGATAGTAAGGTTAACAATCTCTTCGATAATCTCAAATAAAACAATGTTGTTACGACGATAAGCCTGGAAAAGAGATGCACCCTTAAGGATATCGTTGTTAATTGTATCTCTTAAATACTTTTCAAGGTCAGCACGTGTAACCTTTTCCTTATCTACATGAAGAGAGAAATCGCCTCTGGCTAAATCATTAGCAAGGTCGAAAACCTTCATTTCATCTGCGGTAAAATTAGTTCTCATATTTAAATTCCTCCTTTACTAAATTAAGCCAAAGACTCTACTTTAACTGTGTACATCATACGGGAATAACCGTAAGTACGAATACCAGTAGCAAGTGTAGAGCCAATCATACGCTTTCTCATAATCTGACCAACCATTACTGCACCTTCAACGGGAGCATCTGCAACAGCAAGCTTACCATCCTTATCAATGGAAACATACTTGCCAATCTCAGGAATGCCTACAAAACCTTCAGCGGAAAGAGCGAACTCGTCACCCTCGTGAAGAGTAAATGCACGGAAAGGAACGCCTGCGGGAACAAAGAACTTATCCTTTCTCTGGTTGAGTCTGTTAGAAGTATCTTCTGTCCACTCAGGATTGTGAGCCATAGTAACAAAAGCGCCTTCCTTAGTTCCCTTTACAAAGTTATAAATTACGCCACCCTCGGTCTCAACGCCGTCGAGATAACCAAAAGTACCGTTGTCAATATCTTCTGGAGACACAGCATCCCAAATACGCTCTGCATAATGTACGCAGCGAAGGTTGCTTGTCTCAGCTACAGTGTGAATCTTAGACATATGTAATCCTCCAATATTTTTTATAAATTTATTTTTTTATTTTTGATTTTTTAATTGTTGACAGGAATATAACCGTATTTAGTTGAAACATAGCCGTCTTTGCAGCCATCATCAATTAAACCAGCAGTCATAGTACCGTCATTAGCCTTGCTAAAGTTTGCCTGTGCAAGATTCTTTCTTGCATACAAAATAGCGCATTCGCTTTCAATCTCTTTGACTGTCATATCAGCCTTCTTTTCTTTAAGAGCAGCAAAATTAACATCGTCAGCCAAAACAGTTTCATACTTAGCGAATTCTGCATCTTTCTGAGCATCTAATTCTGCTTCAATACGAAGCTGCTCAGCCTTAACATAATCATCGTACTTGGGTTTCATTTCCTCGAATTCAGCATTAACCTGATTGAACTTTTCTTCAATTTCGTTCTTA
This sequence comes from Succinivibrio sp., assembly GCA_045634805.1. Lineage (GTDB taxonomy): Bacteria > Pseudomonadota > Gammaproteobacteria > Enterobacterales > Succinivibrionaceae > Succinivibrio. The sequence continues at coordinate 1,694 of JAZRAY010000103.1, forward strand.
ACTGTTTCAATTTCAGAAACTTTTGTCTCATACTCAGAAATCTTGCCTTCAGCCTCAGAAACCTTTGTCTCGAATTCAGAAACCTTTATCTCGAATTCGGAAACCTTTGCATTCGCTTCTTCAACCTTAGCAAAAGCAGCGTTTTCAATTTCTTCGATGTGCTTTCCAAAGTCGAATGCAC
>JAZRAY010000104.1:0-6876 GCA_045634805.1 Succinivibrio sp.
CTGACCTCTCATTCTCCAGTCGTTGACACTGTAGGCATACTCATCAAGGCAGCGCTCAAGATCATCGGCGTTTACAAACTCCTGAAGATAACGTCTCTCTGTCAGATAAAGAACATTATCCATGCCAACGGATAGAGTGGCTCCCTGAGTGCCTGACCAGAAGAAGTTGGCTTTAAGAGCTGCAATGACAAAGCCTTTGGCGCGTCTTATTTCATGTAAGTCAGCAACTCTGAATCTGAAGATTACGGCTCTAGGATCAGATGGGACAGGAATAACTGACATGCTGATTGAATCAATGGTAAGTGACATTACACCGCCTTTGCTTTCAGCGGTATCAGGATACGACTCCTTTATGAGTCGACAGAATTCCTCGAAATCTGTAACCATAGAAACAGTCAGACAAAAAGAAACTTTGAATTAATAACAGGATCCAGCATTGGTAATGGAGACTCTGCAGCTCCAGGCTCATCTGGTTCTGACTCTGAATTCGACTCAGACGCTGAATCAGTGCTGCTTTCTCGGTTAAAAACAACTTCCCTGATATAATTGCCGTACCTGCGTGCGTGTTCTGCAAAGCTATAGACACTCTCTTTAAGAACAGCAGCATCGATACCGTCAAGAGGAATAGAATGATTAAGCCACAATACTCTTGAGGATGCATCAAAACTGATAGCCAGATTACCGAAGCGGTAAGCTAATGCCTGAATAGTAAGCAGATCTCTGAAAAGATAAGGATTATCACTCTCATATTCATCATCAATTTTTATGACTTGACAATAGAACACAAGACTGTCATCAGATGGATGCATGTGAATAAACAGATCATGTACCCTAGAAGAGGAAAGCTTGTTTTTTTCATCAAACTTTCCAAATTCCAAGGCACCTTTTTCAATAATTTCATTTAATCTGTTTATCATCTTTTCTCTCACCAGAGCATATCTTAACCTAGACCAATATATCATCTAAGTGTAAAACATGCTCTCACATAATTGCAATACTGTAACGGCTATTGCAGAACTCCTGCCTTATAACTCAAGATCTGAGTTCCCTGAGCTGTGGTCTGGTTGGTATAACTAATACCAATGACAGCACCAATAGTGCTAACCAGAAGTGCAAGGCCATTATCCTCAGTGTGAGATTTCTTTGGTAACTCCAGATCAATTCTGTCAAACTCATAACTATCATCAGCGCTAAGTATTGAATTTACTTTCTCTGGATGAGCCTTCATCTCATCAATTGCACTCTGTTTGAGTTTGAAAACAGTATGAACTGGGCCCACATTCATTTTGCTCTGTCCTGCAAGAACCTTTTCAAAGCCCTTGATGGTATCTTCACTGACAAGTCCACTCTTTCTCATCATATCAATATGAGCCTTAGTCAGTTTTGATGATGTGAAAGTATTTGAAGCTCCATCAGGAATCTTAGGATCACCCGCAGACAGAGGATAATGTACTATGCTCTTCTTATTGACAATCTCTTTTACCTTCTTATGATTTAGGAGATTATCAATTGTCTTGCCGGCATTATCAACGTTTGCAAGGTATTTCTCCTCTGATTTCAAATCTCCACCAGACAAATTGTTGGTAATCTTGGTAATTTCAGGTGCAAGCACACCGGCAGTAGTATGAATCATACCGTCATAAGCACCGCCGTGAGCAATATTAAACTCACCGGTGACAGTGAACTCATGAGTAGAAGTTACAGTAGTTCCGCTGATTCCCTCAACAGTTGATGTTGAATAGTTATACTCCAGACTTGCACCGATTCTTCCGAAATTAAGATTATCGATCATGTCTACGCCAAAGCCGCCTGCTGCATTGAGGCACTTATCAAACAGTCCATCATCAGCACCGCTTTGAGGAGCATTCATAAGTCCCTGGAATGGAGCAGCACCTAAAGCAAATGACAATCCGGTGTTGAACTTGGACTTGCTACCAACAGCAACATTTCTTGCGGTATTAACATCCTCAGAGGTAAGAACACCGCATAGCATCTTACTGATGAATAATACCGCACCCTCATCATCTTCAAATGCTAAATCCGTTACACGAAGAGTTTCTCCTCCAATATGCATTTCACCTGAGGCCTGTGCTCCAACCTGAGCAGAATTGACTCCAACTCCAACCTTCAAACCGAATTTACTCAAATCAGCATGGATATGGAAACGACCGCTATTATCACGACTGAATGTAAGTCCTGATGTACCCAGGAAGTTAAGCGTTGCCGCAAATTTTACTGGAAGCGCACCTGCAGGAATAGCAAACTTATTCACAGGATTCATAGCATCTATGACAAAGTTAAAGTTTCTTGAAAGAGCAAGTATATTGCTCTTGTTGATGCTGCTTATAAACTCCTTTACCGCAGGAATTGTAGAGGCAAGCTTAACATCTGCAGCCTTTGTCTTCTTGGCTTTACTCATAAGTCTGAAACTATAGAAGGCGCTTCTAATTGAGCGAATTACGTTGTTTATCAGAGAATTACTGTTAGGATCTGCTAATCTCTTTTCTATGAGTAATCTAGCCATGCCAACATCAAAGTTCTGCATTTGCAGAGCATGAATCATCAGATCCATTGCTTTTTTCTGGTCAGCCGTACTCATCTTATGGTAAGAATTAAAGAGATCCTGACTTCCAGAGTAATTCATCTTGGTTGCAGCGTAACAGGCGGCAAAACGCAGATAAGTATGAATTGCAGAATTTTTATAAATACCATCTATAGTTGGACCGACACAAGCTGCAATCTTTCTGATTTCCTTTTGTGTCTGCTGGCTATGTTCAACCTGATTTAAAAGTACATTTCGCTCCATCTCAAAGATGGTCTTTAAAGCATCGGAAGGATGGGAGCCGATCATTCTTTCCTGAGATAAGAGCTCATCAACTTCAGATTTATTCTTAACCTCATGGCTATGGGAGAGCAGAACACCGTATGAATTCAGCTGTCTTTCAGCATTCAGCTGTGTATTTATAAAATCATTAAGTTTACTGTTAAATTCATCTCCGTTGCTCGAAATCACTGACACTATACTGTCGGTAAAATCCATATTTGGTTTACCTCCGTCAGTAAGAGTATCCAGATTTACGTTTTTATGATTCTGATTCATGGTATGAATCAGCATACGCTTATCTTCATTTGACAGAACCGGTCTGGATAAGGCGTCATAAATTGCCTTCTCCATACTAGAAGATAAATCACACTGAAGCATTATTTCACTGACTACAGCATTTCCAAAGAGCATATCGCCGGCAAGCATATTTGAGAAATCGCCGGCATACATCTCGGAGTTTGCTGCATACGTAGTCAGATACAATGACTTACTCTCTAGCTGAAGCTCCTGCTCCCTGTAACTTACATACTCGATGTAGTTCATTTCTTTGCCGTTTGCATCCTTCTGAGGATTTTTCAGGTAGGTAAGCTCATCGTTATAGCGCTCATCAGCGAGAAGCCTGTCAGTCATCTTGGATGAAACCTGAGCCATAGCAAGCTCTGCACCAAACTTTAATGAGTATAGCTGACCATACTTCTTAACTAAAAGTTCGCCGATTTTACTTAGAGGATCTGTGATACCAACATTTTTAATATTCTTCCTGAGAGATTCCATTGCAGCATCAAACTGTTTGTTAACATCATCCATGTTTAATGCTTTTATCTCATTCTGGAACTGTTCCTCAGTCATAAGTCCTGCGTTCTTGTTCAAGAGAAGAACATTGTACTGTTTCATCTTATCTTCAGACTCTTTTGGTACACGCAGGTTTTCAACATCGGTAAGACCGAATTTCTCAAGATTTGCATTGTTGTATGTATAAAGATCATCAACCAGATTTTCGCCTAAAAGCTTAACCGTGGATGCAACCTTGGTACAGTTCTTGATGATAGTTTTATCATCAGGAATCGTCTTTCCGCTCTCCTTTAATTCTGCCTTATTAGCATCAATAACATTCATGACAGAAGGATTGTTAATCTCATCCTTCTGAGCGTCAATTTTCTCCTTTAAGCCACCATACAGCTGTGTATAGTTGTAGATAAGATTATTAGGCTTAGGTATTCTGAGAGATAAAAGCTGATCTTCATTTTTATCTGCATGGTTTACGTCATACCAGTATTTTCCCTGTAAATGGACAGCTTCCTCTCTCATCTGATCTAGGGCAACCAGAGACTTTCCATAATCAGTTGAATTCATAACTGCGTAGAAAGACTCTCCATGTTTGAATTTTGTATTAAGAGTATTATGCAAGCCCTTAATCTCACTTCCCGCAGCTTGAGTATGGGTAAGACCTAGATGTGTATTTTTTAGACGAATTGCATTCTGAGCATTGCCTGCAACAATTTCCATGAGGTACATGTCTCGTATCGCAGGGTTACCGTATAAATACTCGCCATTTGCATTTTCATGAACAGAAAGATTTGACGCATTTACAGGCATCATGGATTTATCCTGTTCATCACTCTCAAGTACAGTATGCTGCCAGCCGGCATTCAGGAATGCCTGCCACATTGGTTCTAGATCCTTGAATTTTGGAATAGAATCAAAGCCAGTTAAAACTGCCTTATAATCCGCAGCAGTAATCTCAGAGAAAGGCTTGGTCAGAATATTATTCAGAGCCTGTTCTGCAGGATCAGCGTCTTTCTCGGTAATTGAACTTAGAAGATTTCTCTTGTTCTCCTCAGGAAGATTATTTATATAGTTGGTGATGATATTCTTGGCAAAATATGCTTCATGAAGATGAGAACATAAGGCTGGATCCCTATAGTGGAACTGCTCAAGAACACTTAAGGACAGATCGATAGTATCGTGCATATCCTCACTTAAGGATATAAGCTTGTTCATGAAGTCTACTGTCTTTGTCTTGTCTGAAAGAGCCTCATTCATCTGATTGAGGAAATCTGATACCTTATCCTTAAAGTCTGTAAGCTTTGGGTCTGCCAGCTGAGTTGCGAACTTGTTAAAAGCAGATGTTTCAAAATCTGTCTTCTCAAATGCACTGATAATCACAGGAAGTGTAGGTTGTAAAGAAGGATCATTCACAATAGCTGTGGCTATAAGCTTCAGGTTCTCAAAGTCTTTACCTTTAAGATTATCGGTCTCCTTGAGCTCACTGATAGCCTCAGCCAACCTCATGTTCACAGCCTGCTGATCGGCCTCAGACAGATCGTGCTTTATGCTTCTGGTTATTTCAGCTAGCATAGGTCCAAGCTCAGGTCCGGTTATGTTGGAGTTAATCTTCTCATCTATCTTCTTTAACAGACTTTCTTTTACCTCTCCGGAATGATCCTCGAGCATTTTGTATAAAAAGTCACACTGAAGATCGTTCTGCTTGAGTTTCTGCTCTAGGAAAGCATAACTTGTGGTTGAGAGTGAAGTACCTCTAAAGGCAACAGTAAACTCATTGTAAAGATGATTTAAACGGTAACAATCGGTACTGAACTGATGAACCTCATTGAACTTTTTCAGATTATCAGGATCCGTCATTACACTGCAGATACCGCAGTAGGTAGGAATTCTTATGTTAGTGGACTTGGTGTCATTAATAGAATAATGAGTTTGAGTCCAATTTGATGGGTCAACATCCTTTACAATGGATTTGCCATTTTTATCCAGTTTTATTTCCTTGTGATGAGCTTCAATCTCAGAAATAAACTGTAATTTCTGATCAGCAATACTCTTAAGATGAGTCTCTGTCTGATCCAGTAGATCAAGGACCTTTTTATCGGTTACATCTTTCCTTAAAGAATCATTCAGAAGCTTTATTTCTTCAAGAGCGTTTTTAATGCTATCTTTATTTCCACTTGCCAGCAGCTCTGCAATTGCAATCTGAGTAGCCTCACCAAATTCTTTATTGCCGGTTGCTTTTCCAATAAAATCCCCCGTTTTCTTGGCAAATAACATATCCACAAAAGAAAGCTGAGACTGAGTCGTTGCCAGATTATAAAGCTCTAAGAATGCGTAAGGGCCAACTCCGAAGTTAACCTCCATCATTTTGTATCCAACTTTTTTAATAAAATTGGCATCCACATTCAGAGCATTTTTCTGATGAGTGAGAATATGAGGAGCTCTATCTGCAATAGAACGAGATGAAAAAGCGCTTTTCTTGTTGCCTATAAATACAGATTTAAAAAGGTCCGTGTTTAATAAGAATTTTTTTGTTTCAACCTCTTCATTAGTAAGTTTATCCAGCTCAGCGTTATAGTCAGCAGGACTAATCATCTCACCATTCTGAAGTTTGATGTCATCAGAAAGCTTCTTTTCCTGATTGATCATAGATACAACATTGTTGATATCCTTATTATCAATAATCTGCTTATTATCAGTCTGTTCGGTATTGTTATTAACTATGTTGGTGCTGACTCTTCCGATATTTGAAATCTCTGACATAGCAAGCTCCTATTGCAAAAACTGACAAAGTCTAAATTATTTCGAACAAAGCTTTAACAACATCGATTTTTTCTAAAAGACTTTATAAATCAGTTAAGTGAAAAATAATGTTCAGTAATCTGATTCAAGTAGAAAAATATCTGCTGAGAATAAACAACCGGTGGACCTTATAAGCCTATATATAAAGGTTCACTGGCAAATTTGTAGCTCTAAAAAATAAAGTAAGATATTTTGTTCTACTTAAAAAAATTTATATACATTTAAATAAGTTAACGCAAAAAACGCTTTAGTTTTAAAAATGTATCTACAATAAATAATAGTACATTTTTGACCTACAAGCTTTTCTAAATCTTGACTATATAGAACCGATCACAAAATATTTATCCACAGAAATACAAATTCAGAAAAATCTTAAGGTTAAAGATGATTAGAAAAATTCAGTCTATGCTACAATCGTTGTATTGATTGGATTCAAGACTTGAAAGATAGATAAAAATAATAAAAAA
>JAZRAY010000105.1:0-3292 GCA_045634805.1 Succinivibrio sp.
TTGCCCTAATCGGAAGTGCTACCGGTTTTATCGAGAGTACCCTTGCTCAGATTTATAAGGTTCCTTACAGAGTAGGCGGCTATCACGGCGGCCCTGCATACTACATTAAGAACGCATTACGTCAGCCTTTTGTTGCTGCCATCTTCGCTGTTTTAATCAGTATTACTTTCTCACTGACCTATAACTCAGTTCAGTCAAATACTATTACCAGTGCAATTGTAGTAGCTTTTGATCTTGAGTCATCACTTGATGGCTATGCAAACTACATTACCGGTCTGGTTTTATGTATTCTAGTTTCAATGGTTATTTTCGGCGGTGTTCAGAGAATTGCAAAGGTTACAGAGTTCATGGTTCCTATTATGGCTGTTCTGTACATCCTGATTGCAATTGTAATTATCTGCATGAACATTTCTGCTGTACCAGATATGCTGTATCTGATTGTTCACGATGCATTCCATCCTCAGCAGGCTGTTGCAGGTGGTTTCGGTGCTGCAATTATGACCGGTGTTAAGAGAGGTTTATTCTCAAATGAGGCCGGTGAAGGTTCTGTTCCTAATGCTGCTGCATGTGCAACAACTTCCCACCCTGTAAAGCAGGGCCTGATTCAGGCTTTCGGTGTATTTATTGATACTCTGGTTATCTGTACTGCATCTGCAGCAATTGTTCTGCTGTCAAATCAGTATGAGATTGGCGGTGATTTAACCGGTATCAATCTGATTCAGTCCTCTCTGACTTCTCAGTTAGGTGCATGGGCAGGATATTTTATGACCTTTACCATTGTGCTGTTTGCATTCAGCTCAATTATCGGTAACTATTATTATGGTGAAGTTAATATCCAGTTTTTGACCAGAAATACCTTCATCATGAGCATCTTCAGAATTTTTGTTGTTGCCATGGTGTTCTTTGGTTCATATGCAAGTCTTTCACTTGTATGGGATCTTGCTGATTTATTTATGGCTCTGTTAACCATTACCAACCTTTATGCAATCGTTAAGCTTTCCAAGTTTGCATTTATTGCATTAAAGGACTACAGACTTCAGCAGTCTTTAGGTATTAAGGATCCTGAGTTCTCTCCATCAGTTCTTCCTTCAACAGAAGGTGTTTATTCATGGGGTAATGAGGCTGATTATCTAAGAAATATTGGTGAAGAGCCAAGTGATGATGCTTTAGCTTCATGGGAACATTCCCGTGTTAAGAGAGAAAAGGCTCAGAGCTTCTGTCATCAGAGATAATCTTTAAATAGTATTTTTTCTGGGAACGCTGTCAGTGAGAGATCATTGACGGCGTTTTTAATTGTTAAAAAGAAAATGGAAAGGTAAGGGTACTTTTTGATATTCTTATAATGTTGGAAGGACGCTTATCTTCGATAAATGTACAATTAGAAATTATATAAGGATAAAAAATGGCAGATAGACTGGTATTCGTTTATAAAAGCAGAAATAAGCAGGGCCGTTACCTTTATTTAAAAGAGAAGGATGTATTTGCCCATATACCAGCAGGACTACTTGATGCATTTGGAGTACCTGAGTTTGTAATGATGTTTGCCTTATCAAAGCATAAATCACTGCCTAAGGTAAAGGTTGAAGAGCTTGAAGAAGCTTTGGATACCAAGGGATATTTTCTGAGAATTGATCTTGAGGATGTTGAAGAGAATCTAATCAATCAGGAAAGAAAGTACAGAGGTTTAGAACCTCTGTCCAAAGAAGAGCTGTCTGAGCTGTTCAAATAATCAGACAGTGTAAGGATTTCCTTCAATCTCATCTGCGATTGTACTGTTTGGTCCGTGACCTGACAGTACATCTGTCTGAGGCGGAAGCTTGTAAAGCTTGTTTTTAATCGAATCAATCAGATCATCAAAATCGCCTAAAGGAAAGTCGGTTCTGCCGATTGAGCCTGCAAATAGAGTATCTCCGCTAACAAGAAGTCTCTTTTCTTCACAATAGTAGCAGACACCACCTGGGGTATGACCTGGAGTGGTTATTACCTTGAATTTAAGACCGGTAATTGGTTCAAGTATCTGTCCGTCTGTAACCCACTGAGTATCAAATAACTCTGTTTTATCAAGTCCAAAGGCAATTGCCTGATTATCAAGTGTCTCATATAAAGGTCTGTCTTCAATTGCACTTCCATATACAGGAACCTTCTGCATAGAAAGCAGATCATGAACACCGCCAACATGATCAAGATGCATATGAGTGATAAGGATAGCCTTTAAGGTAAAATCTCTATCCTTAAGTTCTCCCATAATTCTGTCGGCATTGTCACCAGGATCAATTACACAGGCCTCTAAGGTTTCCTCATTGTAGAAGATTCTGCAGTTCTGCATGAAAGGCGAAACGAAAACTGTCTTGTAATCAATCACGGTAAACTCCTTATTTTTTAGTTCTTCTACATTACTGCGATATCAAGACCTTTTAGGTAGAAGGTCTCTGGACATGGCAGGGATACCACATGATCCTCATCCTGACGAAGTGTTCCTACAACTCTGCCGTCTACCTTAGCATCTAAGGCTGCATCAGCCACAATCTTCTGGAACAGGGCAGGATCAACCAGTCCTGAACATGAGAAGGTCAGAAGATGACCACCTTTCTTAACCAGCATCAGACCAAGACGATTGATATCCTGATATCCTCTGCAGGCTTTCTTAAGATTTGCTGCAGACTCGGCAAACTTAGGAGGATCAAGCACAACTAGATCGTACTTGGTGCCTTTTTCTACCTGCTCACGAAGATAGGCGAATACATCCTTCTTTAAAAACTTGCAGCGACCTGGATCAAGATGGTTAAAGGCAACACCGGTCTTGGCGGCATTCAGTGCATGCTCAGATACATCAACATTCTCTATCTTTGACGCACCGCCCTTAAGAGCCCACAGACCAAAGCCTCCGGTATAGGAGAAGCAGTTTAGAACAGATGCATTCTTTGACAGTGAACCAACCTTGATTCTGCTCAGTCTCTGGTCAAGGTAAGCTCCGGTCTTGTGACCGTTCTTGATGTCTACAGGAATATAAACCTGACCTTCTTCCTTAACATAAATGGTATCTTCAGGCTCTTTACCTAAAATTACACCTTTATGCTCCTCAAGTCCTTCCTTGCTTCTTGATTTGGTATCAGATCTCTCGTAGATGGAGCATTCAGGATACAGCTCATGCAGTGTAGATACGATTACATCCTTGAAGTATTCCATGCCGCAGGAGGAAATTGAGATGACAATGTATTCGTTGTATTTATCGGCAATAAGACCTGGCAGCAGATCGCCCTCTGATGAGACCAGACGTACACCGTCATTGCCG
>JAZRAY010000106.1:0-4472 GCA_045634805.1 Succinivibrio sp.
ATACTGATTTCCTGGAGAAGAGTATTGTTAAGTCAACGTCTGTTGATGAAGAGCCTGTTGAAGAGAAGATTGACGAGCCTGTAGAGGATGAACATGAGAATGATTCATTTGATGACAGTATCTTAGGTGAGGACAATTCACCTGAGATTGTAGAATCAAGTGCATCTATGCCTCTGGCTTTACAGAGTGATTCTGAAGAAAAACAGTAAAAGTATGTTAAAATACTGAATAAATCAGCAAAGATGACTTTTCATAAAACTGCAAAGCTCATCTTTCTTTTTATAAATTAAAAGTTAATGAATAAAATTGTTACATTTGTAATGTAACTAACACATTAAAAATAATAAGAATTCATCTCGATGAGAGTATGTTTGGCACTGGATTAGCTGAATATTGTTTCAGTGCTTTCTGATATAGATTTTATGTATTGAAGAAGACAGAAATTCTCGTTGTGATTGAAGACAAAGGGGAAGTTCATGTCAGCACAGTTTATTAGTATTCACCCTGATAATCCTCAGGTAAGATTTGTAAAACAGATTTGCCAGATCTTACGTGATGGCGGTGTAGCTGTTTTACCAACCGACTCAGCATACGCACTATGCTGCATGCTTGAGCAGAAGTCTGCAATGGAGCGAATCGCCAGAATCAGACAGGTTGATAAGCATCATAACTTTACTCTTCTGTGCAGAGATTTAAGTGAGATTTCAACCTATGCCAAGGTTGACAATACAGTCTTCAGACTGCTCAAGAACAATACACCAGGCGCCTATACCTTCATTCTTCCGGCAACCAAGGAAGTGCCAAGAAGACTGATGAATGAGAAAAAGAAGACCATCGGTATCAGAGTGCCTGACAATGCAATTTTAAGTGCGATTTTAGATGAGCTTGATGAGCCTTTAATGAGCAGTACTCTGATTCTGCCAGAAAGAGAGCTTGCCGAGTCCGACCCGGTTTCCATCAATGATGAAATCGGCTCAATTACCGATCTGATTGTAGACGGTGGTGTGCTGACACCAAATCCTACTACAGTGGTGGTATTTGAGGACAGCGTGCCTAATATCGCAAGATACGGTGCCGGTGATACCAAACCGTTTGAATAACAGATAAAATAAAGAAAACATACAGGAGAATTCCATTTTGAAGTACAGCCGTAACACCATGCAGTTTGTAAAGCTTTATATGCTTCTGCTGATTATAATCAGCGGTCTTGGCATATATCTTTACCCAAAACAGTATGCGGCTCCTTCGTCCTCCTACTACAAGGAATATGATGATAAGAGAGATAAGATCTATCGCGATATCATCAAGAGCAAGACTCTAAAGGAAATGGAATTCAGAGTTAATACCTCTATTGCCAATGCCAACTCTGATGATCGTATCTATCTTAAGAAGGGTACTATTCAGAGCTTCAATGAAAACAGCTCCCGTATCAGCGGTGCCAAGATCATCAAAGAACGTGCCTCTCACGGCTATTCCAAGGACGGAGTAATCACCCGTGAGTCATCCATGAGTGTTGCTCAGAGAAGGGCAACATCACTTTCAAACTGGACTAAGAAGAATTTTGAGAAGAAGGTTAACTAGGTCGTTCTCTCCTGTCCCTTTAATATTTGAAGTCCCTCACATATCCTGATTTTCTCTGCCTTAAAATTGACTTTTCTCAGAAATCAAATGTAACCATAGCCACATTTTTGAATAATTTTCCGCAAAAAAGCTCGTTTTCTTATTTAATTACAAATTCATTACTTATACTTAATTTTATAAGGTTGGGTTAAATTGAAATTTAAGGCTTTAGCTAATGAGAAGATCTTGTTTTTATAGGATTCTCACATATATCTTCATCTGTTTCTTCTGTGAAATAAGTTTTGTGACTTTTGCGGAAGAGCCTTCTAGTGATTCAACGGTGATGAAAATCGATCTTGATGACGATGAGCCAATGGATTCACAGGAGTCAGGTGCAGCTCCAGCCCAAAGCACTCCTGCATCCCAGCCTCAGTCTGCAGCACCTAATCCTGCACCTGCTGCAGCTGCATCCCATGCACCAGTCGATAAAGCCATGCTTGATGAGAAGCGCTCCAAGTTAAGAGAGCAGCTTAAGCGTGACCGTGCAGATTCTAAGAGAGCAAGATCTATCCGTCGTAATTCAGAGCTAAGCCGTGAAGGTCTGGATGAGGAGGAGATGGAGCTTAAGCGTAAGCTTGATTATGCCAAGTCTCATGAGGAAGGCGTCGAGCATCAGCAGCAGGAAGCTACAGAATCCGCCAAGAAGTTCTCTCAGTGGGTTAATCAGAACATGATGATTAACAAGGATAAGAAGAAGGCTCCTGCCAAGTCAGAAAGTGAAAAGATTCTGGAAGAAGCAAAGTCATCAGATGATCTTCTAAAGTAAATAACAAGAAACAATACTAAACTACATACGAAAAGAGCAGAGCAGCAGCTCTGGTCTTCGTTATATAAGCTTTATGAATTCAGATTAGATCAGATTCATATTAAGCTTGCGGCATTCCTCTCTGTGATCCTCAGGCCAGATACTTGCCTGAATCTCACCGATGTGAGCCTTGTGCAGTAATACCATGCACAGACGGCTCTGACCGATACCGCCGCCGATTGTCAGTGGAAGCTCGTTGTTTAGAAGCTTCTTGTGGAAGTAAAGCTCACGGCGCTGTTCCTGACCTTCAGCCTTTAACTGTCTCTCTAAAGCAGCAATATCAACACGGATACCCATTGATGAAAGCTCTACTGATCTATCAAGTGGTGGATACCAGATCAGAATATCACCGTTTAAGCCAAGCTTGCCGTCCTCACTTGGGGTAGTCCAGTCATCATAGTCTGGAGCACGGCCGTCATGCTTCTCACCGTTTGACAGAGGAGCACCGATACCGATGATGAATACTGCACCGTACTTTTTAGCGATTAAGTGCTCACGCTCCTTTGGAGTCTTATCAGGATACATCTGAAGAAGATCCTCAGAGTGGATGAAGGCAATCTCCTTTGGAAGAAATGGCTTTAGCTGTGGGTAGCTCTCACATGCTAAGTACTCGGTTCTCAGGATTGCTGCGTAAATTCTTCTAACGATATTTTTCAAGAATGTTAAATTTCGATCATCTTTATTTAAAACAAGTTCCCAGTCCCACTGATCGACATACAGGGAGTGGATATTATCAAGATCCTCATCAGCGCGGATCGCATTCATATCAGTATAAATACCATAACCTGGCTCAGTCTTAAGCTCTGCAAGAGTTAATCTCTTCCATTTAGCAAGAGAGTGAACCACTTCAGCCTGTGCATCGTTCAGATCCTTTACAGGGAAGGTTACAGCTCTTTCAACGCCATTTAAATCGTCATTGATACCAAGGCCCTTTAAAACAAACAGAGGGGCGGTTACACGACGAAGTTTTAATTCTGTGGACAGATTCTGCTGAAAGAAATCCTTAATCAGTTTAATTCCCTTCTCAGTCTGAATCTTATCCATTGCTGGCTTATAATCGATTGGTTTGATTATCTTACTCATAATAAACATCCTTGTTTTAAATATCGTCTTTCGATTTTACCTTCATTGAGCTTCATTGAAAATGCTTTTCTTAGGAGTTTTTAAATTTTTGAACCTAACTGGTGCATTCTCATTCATCATTCTGGGGAGTTTGCATTCTTTGCGAGCAGTGTGTATTAAGGGATTACGTAAATTATGTAAAAAAGAATATACAAGAGAGGTAATGCGCTTGCGCTTTTGCAACAATGCTCACTTAAAGTTTCAGAATAATCCCACATAATTTAGATATAGATATCTTACGGATTTGGTTATGAGAAATATCCTTGGTTTCATAAAACACCTGTTTTTTTTTAGTGTGTTTCTTTTGGGAATGAATAGCGCTGTTCAGGCCAAGCTCCCTGTGGAGAAGGTCGAAAAGGACAACGCCAGGGTTTTATTTTCCCAGGATGAGAACGAATCCGATGCCGATGATGAGGATGATGACGATGATGCGGTTACAGCCTCTGAGAATCAGGGCGAGCTTTTTGAGGATATTATAAATCTTGCCAAGGCTCATCATGAGAATCTTATAAAGGAGAACAGTGAGCTCTCCCCAAGAAAGTCACTTTTAAAATCTCTGGCTGAAGATAATGCTGAGAATGCAGCCTTAAACCGTAATCATGTTGAGGCGGTTGATCCTCTGCTAAAGGAAGGTCGTTATCTATATAACATTGATGCCTCTCGCGAAAGAGGCCGTCATGTGATGCAGAATGGCGGACTTACCTCAAAGAAGAAGGAGTCTGAACTCTCACTTGCCTCGAGCTTTTCAGATATCTCCCATCATAAGGTTCCCAAGAAGAAAAAAGTAGAGAAGGAAGATTCCAAGACTATTGAAGAGTATAAGCTTAAGGCTAAAAAGCTAAGTGAGCTTAAAGATAAAGAAAAGAAAAAGAAGAAGGAGCCTGAGAAGGATGTAACCTACAGAACTCAGGCGGAAGCTCTGTCA
>JAZRAY010000107.1:0-11269 GCA_045634805.1 Succinivibrio sp.
AGCTGGATAGAATCATCGATGAAGAATCTTTATTACGTGATTATCGATGAATTCCATGCCTTTATGGGCTCTCAGCGTGGATATCAGCTGCAGTCACAGCTGCATCGAATAGAGAATCTTATTGGTAAACGAGTAACCAGAGTTGCTCTTTCTGCAACCTTCTCGGATGCCCATGGTGTTATGTCATACCTGCGTCCTAATTCTTCTATTCCTTGTGAGGTTATTACTGCTGCAAAGAGCAGTGAGGATAAGCTTTCTGTTCAGATTAAGGGCTATGATCATATTGCACTTGACAATCCTGAGCTTGAAGGAAAGGTACTGCCTAAGGAATTTGATTCCATTTCTGATGATATCTTCAGACTTCTTCGCGGTTCTACAAATCTGGTGTTCTGTAACTCAAGATTCTGTACTGAAACCCTGGCCGGAAAACTTGAGCAGAAGAGCAAGAGCAAGTTTGTTCCTAACGAGTTTTTCCCTCATCATGGCTCTTTATCAAAGGAGCTCAGAGAAAGTCTTGAGTATCGTCTGCAGGAAGGCAGATGGCCAACAACCGCTATCTGTACAGCAACTCTTGAGTTAGGTATTGATATTTCGGATGTTTCATCAATTGCTCAGGTTGAGCATCCTATTACTGTTGCCTCTCTGCGTCAGCGTCTTGGAAGAGCTGGCCGCCGTGAGCACAATGCCGTTTTAAGAGTATTTATTCCTGAGGCTTTAACTGATACCAGAAAAACAGAGCTTTATGAAGACACAGTAATGACTGTCGCCATGATCGAGCTGCTTTTAGAGAGATGGTATGAGCCTCCTTTAGAGCATGAGTATGCCTTTTCAACTCTGCTGCAGCAGACTCTGTCTGTAATCGCATCCTATGGAAGCGTCAGTGCCAAGGCTCTGCATGAGCTTCTGTGCAAGAGCGGTCCTTTCTCACTGTGTACACCAAAGATTTATATGCAGTTTTTAAAATGTCTTGGTGAAAAGGATCTGATAGTTCAGCTTAATGATGGTTCTCTGGCATTAGGTCTTGAAGGCGAGAAAATCGTCTCAAACTGGAATTTCTATGCCGCATTTGATACTCCTAAGGAGTTCACAATTGAACATGAAGGTCACCAGATAGGAACCATTCCATTATCTCAGGATCTGATTATCGGTGACACCTTCCTCTTTGCCGGTCGTGGCTGGAAGGTAAACTTCTTCTCTCAGGAGAGACATCTTATCGGTGTAAAGGCCTATCCTCATGATGCCCAGCCTCTGCAGATGAACGGCAGTGCCGGTCACATCCATAATGAGGTCAGAAAGAGAATGTTTGAGATATACAAGAGCAGGAAAATCCCTGTATATCTGAATAAGGTTGCAGCAAAACACGTACAGCTGGGTATTGAACAGTTTGAACGTATGCAGCTAGGAAAATCTCATATTTACGACGGTCCTACCGGAATAGCGCTTTTCCCATGGCAGGGTGACAAGGTAATCAGGACAATTGTGCTGATGCTTAAAAAGGAATCAATTGATGCATCCGCATATAAATCACATATTGAGCTTGCCTATACCCCTAAAGACAGTCTTAAGGTTGCTGTTTATAATATTCTTAATTATGAGAATATAAGTGGAACCGATCTGATTAAAAAGGTAAATAATCTGGATCGTGAAAAGCATGACAGCTATATTTCAATGGATTTAAAGAGAATGTCCTTTGCCCACAGCGAGCTTGATATCGACGGGGCACTGGAATTCTTCTCAGTACTGAGAAAAGAGTTATCTTAAAGCATAAAGATAACTGTTGGATTTATATATTTTTTTTGGAGTTTCTTATCTATGAGCGGGGAAAAAATGTCTCCTCATCTGAAAAGTACCATGGTTGAAGCCCTTGGTATCAAAATGTTCAAGGATGAGAATGGTGTTTATAAGGCCACTATGCCGGTTGATAACAGAACCTGTCAGATCTTCGGTCTTTTAAACGGCGGTGCAAGCATTGCTCTGGCTGAGAATCTGGCCGGATTTGCTTCATTTGAACTGTGCGACAGGGATATGATTCCGGTGGGCTCATGTGTATCTGCAAACCATGTGGCTCCGGGCTTTTTCAACTCAGAGGTTCACGCCGTAGCAACTCCGGTAAAAATAGGAAAAACCATTCATATCTGGAATGTAGATGTCTTCAATGAAAAAGAACAGCTTTTATCTACTATCAGAATGACCAATTTAATCATCAAAGACACACATAAATTAAGAGAGGCAATTGCTAATGCGTCAGTGGACAAAGATTAAAGACTACGAAGAGATTCTGTTTGATTTTTACGAGGGTATTGCCCGTATTACCATCAATCGTCCTCGTTACAGAAATGCATTTACTCCTCTGACTGTAGCAGAAATGAGTGACGCTCTATACTACTGCCGCGAATGTGCCGATGTGCGTGTAGTTGTGCTGACAGGTGCCGGTGATAAGGCATTCTGTGCCGGCGGTGACATGAACTATAAGGGCCGTGGCGGTTATGTTGACGGCAAGGGCGTTCCTAGACTGAATGTTCTTGATGTGCAAAAGCAGATCAGATCACTTCCAAAGCCAGTGATTGCAATGGTTAACGGCTTTGCTATCGGTGGCGGTCATGTTCTTCATGTTGTATGTGATCTGTCAATTGCATCTGAGACCGCTATATTCGGTCAGACCGGTCCTAAGGTAGGAAGCTTTGATGCCGGCTTTGGCTCTTCATATCTAGCCCGTGTTGTAGGTCAGAAGAAGGCCCGTGAAATCTGGTTCCTGTGCCGTCAGTACAGTGCCAAGGAAGCATTGGAGATGGGACTTGTAAATACAGTGGTTCCTGTTGAAGAGCTTGAGAATACCACCGTTGAATGGGCTCAGAGAATGATGGAGTTAAGTCCTCTGGCTCTGCGTATGATTAAGGCTGGTCTGAACGCTGAACTTGACGGTCAGGCCGGTATTCAGGAGCTTGCTGGTGATGCAACCATGCTTTACTACATGACCGATGAGGCTCAGGAAGGTGGAAAGGCCTTCCTAGAGAAGAGAAAACCAAATTTCAGCAAACTCAACAACCTTCCATAATGAAAGTGAATAATTCTAAAGAAAGCTATTCATTAAGTTTTGCTGAAGGCTATCTGAAATCTGACTCTGATGAGATTCTAAGCTGTGAATTTAAATCAGAGATAAATGCTCTTTATGAGGAGTTTATCTCTGACTCACAGACCATCAGCGTGTTCAGCTCAGGATCTACAGGTGAACCTAAGGAGCTGAAAATTAAGAAGGAATATATGCTGAACAGTGCTCATATGACCTGTTCATACCTGAATATTCCAGAGGGCGCTTCAACTTTGCTGTGCATGCCTCTGAAGTTTATCGGGGCAAAGATGGTTGTAGTAAGGGCAATGGCTGAAAAGCTTAAGCTTGTGGCGGTAAATCCGTCATCTCATCCTCTTTTGGGCCTTAAAAAAGCTCCATATTTTGCTGCGATGACACCAGCTCAGGTATTTTCCTCACTTGAAAGTGAAGCGGAAAGAAAAATTCTTTTTGATATCAGAGAGCTGATTATCGGAGGCGGTGCGGTTAACAGTTCCTTAAAAGCAGAACTGATGCAGTCTAAAAACCGTATCTGGTCAACCTACGGTATGACGGAGACCATCTCCCACATTGCGCTAAAGCGTGTAAATGCTGATGAAAAAACTGCTGCAGCCTGTGGCTATGTTCCTTTTGAAGGAGTAAGTCTTCATAAGGCAGAGGATGATACCCTGGTGATTGATGCTCCCTATATTGGAGTAGAATCCCTAAAGACTAACGACATTGTGGAATTTAATCCTGATAATTCATTTTCTGTTATAGGTCGTGCAGATAACATCATTAACAGTGGCGGAATTAAGATTCAGATTGAAAAGCTTGAGGAAATGATAAGAGAATCAATCAGCTGTGATTTTAATATCACCTCGGTTGCCTCCGACAAGTACGGAGAAACCGTATGCCTTCTTATAAGCGGAGCTGATGCCTTTTCATCTGAACTTAAAGATGAGGATATTCTTGCTCTTTTAAAGACTAAGGTTCCTAAGTACTGGGAGCCAAAGCTCATCCTAAGAGCAGAGAATCTGCCAAGAACCGAATCAGGAAAGCCTGCAAGAGCAAAGCTTAAGGCTCTGGCTGGAGAGCTTTATAAGAACCTTCAGAACCGTTAAAGGAGATATTTTCTTGTTTAATATCAGAGTGATAATCAAAAACGCAATGGAATATGTATCACTGTTGATGGTGATTGCGTTTTTCTCAGGTATCTGTGCCAAGGGACCTGAATGGCTTACTGCCTTTGATTACTCAACTATTCTGGGTAAATTCGGTACCATAGCCGGAAGCTCTGATAATTTTACTGGTCACGGGAATATCAGTGTAAGAAGCGCTTTTCTTTTTGCTCTATCAATTATCCCTGGAATTATTCTGTCTTTAGGCGTGCTTTCTGTTGCAGGATATCTTGGTGCCTTAAATGCAGCAGGCCGTCTTTTCTCCTTTATTCTAAAGCCTCTTTTAGGACTTCCTGGCTGTTCAGCCTTTGCGATTATAAGTTCACTTCAGAGTTCTGACAGCGGTGCTGTAATGACCAAGGATCTCTATGATCAGAGGATTATTAACAGAAAACAGCGCTGTATCTTCTCGGCCTTTGAATTCTCATCAGGTGGATCCATTGGTGTCTACCTGACTGCAATGCCGATTATATCTGCACATCTTAATCTTCCTATTCTCATGCCACTGGGAATTATCCTTGTTATCAAGATCGTGGGCGCCAATCTGATTAGAGCCTATCTTTCCTTTAAAAACGAAGAGAACGATAACGATGTGAAAGCTTCGGATGAGTTTAGGGAAAACACAAATACAAAGCAGAATAAAGAGAACATATCCAATATTGCCGATGCCTTTATCAGTGGTGCTAAAAGAGCCATAAACATCAGTCTGAACATCATGATGCCAAATGTGATTATGGCTTTTGTTCTGACTGCTATTCTTATGAAAATAGGCGCCATGGACTTTTTAGGCAGAGTAGGTTCTCCTCTGATGCAGATTTTCGGTCTGAACGGTCAGACCATGGTAGTTCTGGTCTCAGCCTGGTTTTCTGGCCTTGGCGGTGTGGCCATGGGCGCTACAATGTGTGCTACAGGTGAGATTACCCAGACTCAGCTTGCAATCATTACTCCTGCTATCTTCCTGATGGGAGCTCAGCTGCAGTATATGGGACGCATTCTTGGAGTTATCGGACTTGAATTTCGTCATTACCGACTGATGTTTGCCATCAGCATTATTAACGCAATTATTTCAATTCTGGTAATGAAAGCTCTGGTTTAA
This sequence comes from Succinivibrio sp., assembly GCA_045634805.1. Taxonomy (GTDB): domain Bacteria; phylum Pseudomonadota; class Gammaproteobacteria; order Enterobacterales; family Succinivibrionaceae; genus Succinivibrio. The sequence goes on from JAZRAY010000107.1 coordinate 5,324, forward strand.
AGATAACATCTTAATTTTTCAGAATTAATTTCCTTCTTTTCTTCTGTTTTTTTTCTTATTTACAAAGATAATTAACAGAAAATGAATTTTATTAATCAGTTTGTATGAAATTCCACCTCTAAACTCTTATAATGGTGTCACGGACAATATATATCGAATTTAAATAATACGGAACCTAAGGGATTTATCGTGAAAATAGTGCGACGTGATATCGTTGATGATAGTCACTTGCAGACCTTTGTATCTGATCCGATTATTCGTCAGATACTTGCAAGACGAGGAGTATCATCGGAAAGTGAGGTTACCTGCCAGCTTTCGGATATCTATCATTACAGAGACCTGCATGATATCGACAGGGCCAGCAACATCCTTGCTGATGCCATTGAGAACGGAGATAAGATTCTGGTTTCTGGCGATTACGACGTTGACGGTATTACAGGTACAGCCCTGGGTGTCAGAGGTCTTAAGGATTTAGGCGCCTCTGAGGTAAGATATTTTGTTCCATCAAGATATGAAGGTGGCTACGGTGTCAGTAACGAGACTGTAGATGAAGCCATTGCTCATGGAGTTAAGCTGATTCTGACCGTGGATAACGGCGTCAGCTGTAAGGAATCGATTAATTACGCCAAAAGCAAAGGCCTTAAGGTTGTAATTACAGATCATCATGAAACTCCTGAGGTCCTGCCGGAAGCTGATGCTATTGTTGATCCTAAGCTTCCTGGAGATAAATTCCCTTCAAAAAATCTATGTGGCGCCGGTGTGCTTTTCTATGTTCTGGTTGCAACCAGAGCTGTTTTAAGAGACAGAGGCTTTTACGATAAGACTCATGTTCCTCTGATTGCAAGATTCCTTGATCTTGTGGCTTTAGGCACCATCGGTGATGTAATGCAGCTGGATGCGAATAACCGCAAGCTGGTTAAATACGGTTTTGAAAAAATCAGAGCCGGAAAATCAGTTATCGGAGTCAAGGCTCTGGCAGCATCCTGCAGAGTAGATCTTGCAGCCATCAATTCAGTAAGTATTGCCTTTGATTTATGTCCAAGACTGAATGCTCCTGGACGTATCAAGCTTGAAAACAATCCTGCTGTATCCTTAATGCTTACCGATGATGAATCAGAGGCCAGCATTATTGCCAGGGATCTTGAGATGTGCAATAAGCGCCGCGGCGATTATGAGCGCGTCTTTTTAAAGGAAGCTACAGAGGATGCTCTAAAGCAGGAAGGAAACTGTGCGATTGTTCTGTACAGACCAAACTGGCTTGTAGGTCTAGGTGGTCTTATTGCAAGCAGAATCAAAGAGAAGTTTTCTGTTCCTTGTTTTGTTTTCTCAGGTTCAGGAGACGAGCTTGCAGGCTCTGCCCGATCAGTTCCGGGCTTTAGTATCGTAAAGAATCTTCAGCTTCTCTCAGAGAAATGTCCTGATCTTCTGATTAGATTCGGTGGTCATGCTATGGCAGCCGGAGCATCTATTCACAAGGATAATTTTGAGAAATTCAAGGAGCTCTTTAATCAGGTTGCAAAGGAGAATCTTGGCAATCCTAACGATGAAGAGATTATCTCTGATGGCGAGCTTCCATCCAATTATCTGACTATCGGCTTTGCCCGTGATCTTGAAGCATACGGTCCATGGGGCAACGGCTTTGAAGAGCCTTGCTTTGACGGTGAGTATACTGTCGAGGATGTATTTGTAGTCGGCAGCCGTCACCTGCGTTTTAATCTTCGCAATGATGATGGTTCCTATATGCGTGGCATCAAGCTTCGAGCCACTCCTTCAGAGCGCGAGATTCAGGCCAATATGAGAGTAAGAGCCGTATATACAATCGGTGTAAATCACTATATGGGCTCTGAGCGTCTTGAAATCAAAATCTCCTCTATTGAGAGAATCTGATTCTAATTAAAAGAATTTAAACAAAAAAAAAGCCTGAATTTTATTATTCAGGCTCGAAGTTTTGTTTGATTGTTTTTTTTATTTTTTCTGAATTCTGGTGTTGGCGTACATTGCAGCACCGATAATTCCAGCCAGATTTAATGTTGTTGCAGGAACTACCTTGGTTTTCAGTGTCAGCTGATCTTTATATTTTTCAAATTTCTTTGATACACCGCCGCCCAGCACGATAAAATCAGGTGAAGTTAAAAATGCTATGTATTCCAGGAATTTATTTAGTCTCTCTCCCCATTCTTTGAATTTCATGTCTTCCTTTTCTCTAACAGAGTCTGCACAGTAATGCTCTGCAATGTCTCCTTTGAACTTGATATGTCCAAACTCGGTATTTGGGAACATCTGTCCGTTATAGAAAAGAGCTGAACCGATACCTGTACCTAATGTCAGGAATAAAACTGAACCTTTATAACCCTTTACTGCACCAAAGCTTAATTCAGCAAGACCTGCCACGTCAGCATCATTTGCCACGAACACATCTAGACCCACTGTCTTTGAGAACAGTTCTTCAACCTTTACGTTAATCCAGGACTTGTCGATATTTGCTGCTGTCAGAACCTCGCCGTTAATTACACGGGCAGGGAAGCCGCAGCCGATTGGTCCCTTGTAGCCAATCTGATTAACCAGTTCCTTCAGAGTCTCTGCTACAGCTTCTGGAGTTGCAGGCTGAGGAGTAGGAATTCTGATTCTTTCTGTCTTCAGTTCGCCTGTCTCTGTATCGACAATTGCACCTTTAATTCCGCTACCACCGATATCAACACCCAAAATTTCCATGAAAAACCCCTTGAAATGACATAGTTATTCGTTTACTTGAGTATAGACAATAATACAGATGGAGTTCCATAGGAATTGTTTAAAAGGTAGAGCTTTGGTCAAAAAAAATCAGAAAATTTTCTTGTTTTAAGCTTCTGCTAAGTGTTAATAAGCAAAATGTCGGTAATTTTGAGCTATTTTTCTTTTGTTGTGTTCAATTCTTCTCATGTGCACTTCAGATTGCCTATTTCTATGTTAAACTTTTGAAATGAGGGAGATAAATCCTGAAAATTCCTGCAAAAAGAGTGTATCTGATGAATAAGGTTTTTTGTATAAGTTACTCTGACTTTGGCTATCTTTTAAGTGAACAGGACTGGACGGTAGAAATTAGAAAGCTAGAAGAGTTTGACTATGGCGTATATGAGGACATTCTTCGAAGCGGTCCGTTTCTTATCAAAAGAAGATTTCTGTCAAATTTACCGGATATTTTTGATGACTGCTCTGAAAAAAAGAGCGAACCGGTTCTGCCTGAGGATATAAAAAGACTTATTCTAAATAGAGATGATACAGAAGTTCTGGTTATCGGCTCTAATGAGTTTATGCAGCTGTTTTCTGATGAGAATAAGGATGAATTCGGCTGTGTTTGTGTAGAGCGACAGAGAATTACCTGTAATACCGCTGATCCCGAAGATCTTGCCGAGGATGTAGTGATTCTTGCATCCTGCGGAGTTGATCTGAACAATCCTGATCTTAATATCTAAGAGGTTTTAAGATGTCCAAACTACCTTATGAAGTTTTTACCAGCGATGAAGTTAAGCAGATAGAGGCTGATCACGCCAAATCTCATAATGGTCACTGTTTTGATCTGATGCAGAAGGCCGGAAGAGCTGTATTTGACTACATTGTACGTGAATGCGGGGATGCCAAGGAGGTCTGGGTATTCTGCGGAAAGGGTAATAATGGCGGCGATGGCTATATCGTGGCATCTCTGCTTTTAGAGAACGGGATTAAACATCGTGTTTTTGCTACAGGTATTCCTCATGAAGGCTCTGAGGCCAGCTACGCCTACGAGCTATTTATAAAGCAGGGAGGAAGTGTCGAATATGAGCTTCCAAACTATGGTCAGGTACAGGAGTCAGGCTCTGAGATTATTCATGTATCAAAACCTGATCTGATTATTGATGCTCTGCTCGGAACCGGTATTGAATCAGCTCCTACCGGAATAACCGCAAAATGGATTTCATATATCAACAAGCTCAATACCTTTACCGTTGCTGTTGATGTGCCATCAGGCGTATGTGCTGATACAGGAGGAGTTCCTGGAATGTGCGTCTGTGCCAATGCCACTGTCTGTATGCTTGCCCTAAAGCCAGGTCTTCTGACCTCTGATGCAGTGGATTTTGTCGGTGATATTGAATTTGCCTCTCTGGATGTTGATACCAACGGCTATCATGAAATCCTGACTGAATCATCATATAAATCTCCTCTGCCTATTTTCCAGGTGGGATTTGACGATCTTCAGGAAGAACTACCTATCAGATTACCATCCTATAACAAGGGTGATAACGGCAAGGTTCTGATTATCTCTGGTGCCCGTGGCATGGGAGGCGCTGCAATTATCTGCGGAAACGGAGCTCTAAGAAGTGGTGCAGGTCTTGTAAAGATCGCAATGGATCCATCAAATGTAACTGCCATGCTGTCTGTAAGACCTGAGCTTATGAGCATAGATTTCAATGATGACAAGTCAGTCATTGAGGCTATAAGCTGGGCAGATGCCATTGCGGTAGGTCCTGGACTTGGAGTCAATGAGAGAACTGCCAAGCTGATTTCCTTCTTATCTGATGTTGAAGATCAGAATCTGGTTTTTGATGCGGATGCTCTGAATGTACTTGCTACCTTTGATCAGGACTATTACAGAGAGAACCGTGTCTTAACCCCTCATCCTGGTGAGGCTGCAAGAATGCTTAATATCAGTCCGGATGAGGTTAATGCCGACAGACTTTCTGCCTGTTACAAGCTGCAGCAGAAATACGGCGGTGTGGTTCTTTTAAAGGGCCCTGGCACCATAGTCTGTGACGGCAGGAAACTGACTATAATTCACGAGGGAGCACCTTCTCTTGCAACCGGTGGTGCAGGAGATCTTCTGACTGGTATAATTGTATCCCTGTTAGGACAGGGACTTTCTCCAGAAAACGCCGCTATCGTTGGTGCGGCCCTACATGGAAGAGCAGGATTCCTTGAAGGCATAAAAAAGGGTATGATCGGCACTCTACCAATGGATTTATGTCAGAATATAAGAGAACTTATTAATGTCAAAGATTGAATTTAAGATTGAAGGTGAGGAGCAGACCGTGCGTTTTGGCGCACTTATGTCCAAGCTTTGTGTACCTTATGCTGTAAAGAATTCAAAAAGCATTCTTATCTTTTTAGAGGGTGATCTGGGCGCAGGTAAAACCACTTTCTCACGTGGTTTTATTGAAGGCTGCGGCTATGAGGATATTGTAAGATCTCCTACCTATACTCTTGTAGAACCATACGATTTCCCTGATTACAGTATTTATCACTTTGATCTTTATAGACTTTTAGATCCTGAAGAGCTTGAATACATGGGCATACGAGATTATTTTGAGAAAACCTCTGTAAGTCTTGTGGAATGGCCTGACAAGGCTCAGGGATTACTGCCAGAGGCTGATGTTCGTATTGCATTAAGTTATTCACAGAACAGCAGAAATGTTGTGATAGAATCATCTGTACTATCACAGGATGAATTGGACGGTATTGCAGCCTGTTTTAAGTAAAGTAATGATTGTGAAAGCCAGATTAAAAATAATATTTCAGTTTCTGTGTCTTCTATGTATTCTGATTCCGGGATTAGCCTGTTCTCAGGATGTCTATAAGCTAAGAAGCTATCATAATTCACAGAAGACCCGTGTGGTTTTGGATACAGAAACAAAGCCAGACTATTCAACTGCCCTTTCTAAAGACAAGTCTGTAATGGCAGTTCGCATCAGAAATATTGATCATCTGTCTAAAGCCCCTCAGGGTGGAAAATTCAAGGCACAGAGCTGTCTTAGTTCTGTAGCCAAAAAGACTGACGGCAAGGATGTCCGCTATATTTTCTCTCTGAAAAGCTGTGATACACCAAAGACCTTTCTTTTAGCTCCATCAAAGGATTCAAAAAATTACAGACTGGTAATTGATTTTCCTCATGCCTCAGCTGCCTCATCATCAGCTAAAGGCTCATCCGCTTCAGCT
>JAZRAY010000108.1:0-9426 GCA_045634805.1 Succinivibrio sp.
GCAGCTGTTACAGATGAAAGCTCAAGAATGGTAGCTCTGGCCCACGGAACTGTTGCTGTATGCGACACCAATATCGACGAGCTTGAGGGAGAGTTTGATCTGATAGTTGTTCCTGGCGGTCCTGGCACCAGATACATGGGACAGAATGATAAGGTAATTGATTTACTAAAGTCACAGAAGGAAAAAGGCAAACTTATCGGAGCAATCTGCGCAGCACCTGGAGTTGTTCTCTACTCACACGGTTTAATCGATGATAAGACCACCGCATCATGCTATCCAGGCTGTGAATGCGGCAAAAACTTCAGCAAGCAGGGCGTTTCCGTATCTGAAGATGGAAAGATTATAACTGCAAGATCAGCTCATTATGCAATCGCCTTTGGTCTTGAAATGCTCAAGGCTTTATCAGGTGAGGAAGTATCTCTCAAAGTGGCTAGAGATCTGCTGGTTATCGAGTAAGGGTGCTGTATTAAAATACTATTAATAAACCATTAGCAAAAGAGTCTTCAAACGAAGACTCTTTTAAATTCTGTAACAAACTTTTCCGGTAACAGAAAATACGATTTTCTAATTATCCTAGAAGAATTTCCACCAAGGACGAGCGTTCTTGCCGTTGCCAATCTCATCAAGTCTGGTACAGATCTTAGAACAGATTGAATTCTCAACAGAACTGTCACCCCATGGGGTCTTAAGCAGCAGCTTGGCAGCTCCGGTTACATGAGATACAACATAGATGTGGAACTTTCCTTCCTTCACAGCAGAAATCACTGAGCTTCTCAACACCAGCTGATCAACACATGAGGCAGGGATGATAACACCCTGAGTTCCAGTCAGTCCATGCAGACGACAAATCTTAAAGAAGCCTTCAATCTTCTCATTTACACCGCCTACAGGCTGAACATCACCGAACTGATCAACAGCACCTGTTACTGCTAAATCCTGACGGATAGGTAAATCTGATAAGGCTGAGATAACAGCACATAAGCCGGTAAGAGATGCTGAATCACCATCAATCTCACTGTATGACTGCTCGAATACAAGACTTGCTGATACAGGCAGAGGCTGTTCCGCGCCGAATTCATTGGAGAGGAAGCCATTGATAATCATCATGGCCTTGGCATGGATCTGACCTGCAAGCTCAGCCTTTCTTTCAATATCAATAACATCACCTTCACCACCGGCACGCAGGGTAGCTGGAACTCTTACAGGACCACCACACACATATGAGGTACCTGCAGACTCAAGAACGCTAAGACCGTTAATCTGACCAATCTCCTCACCCTCGGTAGCAAGAAGAATCTGATTATCTCTGTGATTGCGAAGCTCAAGCTCAGCAAAATAATTGATTCGATAATCCTCTGCTGCAATTGCCTTAAGAACAGCGATATTATCTACTGTATTACCCTTTGCGTAGCGGTTAGCTGCTATAACAAGAGTACATAATCTTATTTCAGGAATACCCAGCCATCTTCTATCCCCTGACTGTCTTGAAGACCAGATGCACAGAAGCTCGATTGCTTCCTGAGAAAATGGAGCGAGCTTGTATTTATCTACATAACTTGCAACCAGTGAGGCCATAAGTTCAACACCGCCTGCAATCGGAAACTCCATGACGATATCTGATCTTAGAACATTATCAAGTGAAGGCCAGATCATCTGAAGTGAGGCACATTCAGTTGCATCACCGCACAGTATGAGTTTAAGTCCGTCATTCTGCGCAATGCAGGCATCAGACATATTCAGCCATTTAGGGTGATCCAGAAGATGAGAACAAGGCATGATGACAAAACCTTTGGAGGTCAGAACTCCATCTTCCTTGTCATTGCCGAAGAATTCAAACTTGGTTGGAGCATAGGCAATTGTTGGTTCCTGCCCTGCCAGCTCAGAGACAAGCTCATGTGCAATCTCAATAGTATTTACTCTTGAGCTTCCACATATCATCAGAATTTTTGAATAAGGGTTATTTATAAGCTCTTTTACAGCGTTTCTGGCTCTCAGCTGCAATCTGGCAAAAGAGCGAGGCTTAAATTCACTTGTATCTTTAAAATCTTTTCTTTCAATAACAGGCAGTAAATCCTGATATTCAAGCTCAACAATTGCATCGGCTGCATTCTGAGCTTCTTCTGTTGCTTCTGTAAAAACGTACTTCAAGTTTTCTACCTTATTAATTAGTCTCAAAACTGTAGATTAAATTTACTGACTGATCGATTGATGAAACGAATTCAGCATACAGCTTTCTTACTAATTCATATCTGATCTTAAATTCATTAACCGAGTTATAAATACCATATCCATATGAAAGACGCAATCTGTTGTTCACGTAGGTTTGAACTTCAACCTGAGTTTCATCTCCACTTCCGGATGAGCCGAGCTGAACTCCGTCCATACCGAAGATTCCCACAACAGAATTCAGCATTCCAGCTGTTGTTCCAAGACCAAGTGCCATTAGAAGCTGAGCACTTGAGGCATCAGAATTACCTGAAGAGTTTCTCTCAAGACCATGACCATATAGAAGGTAGCTTAAAATCTCATTCTTACTCATGGCAGGCTTTGAGAACAGAGTAACCTCAGGATTCTCCGCATAACCGGTCACCTTCACACCGGCAAGCACATCATCGTCGATTGCGCTTGGATCGGCAACAACCTCAACATCTAAGGCAGGATTGGTAATATCACCCTTAAAGTTTGCATGGGCATGGTTAAAGATGAACTTATGTCCGTACATATCTGCTCGGGCGTGCTCCAAAGAAACCTTTCCTGAAGATACAACCTTGTTTGAGTCTGATGACTTGTGAATCTTTACACCGCCAACAACATTGGATTTAAGTCCCATTGCATTGACTTTAACGTTGTCACCAAGATTGATCTGTACATCAATTAACATATCGTTATTGATTGAAGCGGCTTTCTTCTTGTCGATCATCATACCTCTGAGGTTGGTATTTGAATCGACGAAAATCTCGTCCTTAGAAGGTGCAATACTCTGATTATCAAGAGATTTGAATTTAATCATGGCACGAGGAATATCTACTTTTCCTGTTACCTTTATAATCTCATCGAGCTCACACAGAGTATGGATATCTGCAACAGCCTCACCGTAGGTTAAAAGGAAGAAAGGCAGACTTACAGCATCAAGCTGAAGTTTACCCCTTGCAGACTCTGACCAGTCAAGATTACCGCCAAGATTCAGATCAGAACCATTCATTGTAAAGACCCCTTTTACGGTTCCCTTTGAACCATCTGCCTTTACATGCACGTCAAATTTGCTGATTTCACCGATACTGAGGCTAGGATCGGCCATACCATTAACATTTATATCGCCAAAAATTAACGGCACATCCAGGGTTCCATCAAGCTTGGCGTTAATATTGGCTCTGCCTTCAAGCATGTTCAGCTGCTTGGTGGCTGCAGTAAACAGATCAAGATTCAGATCCTTCAGAACTACACTGCCAGAAAGCTTCTTCTTAGAATAAGGATCTGTAACCTCAGCACTGACATTTAAAGCACCAAGCTCCTTTCTGAGCTCTACATTAAGATCGGTAATCAGATGCTTTGAATCAGCATCAAAATTCAGATGAATGAGCTTGAATGGCATAAAGCTTGAGTAAGCTGCAACCATTCCGTTCTCTGATTTGATATCTCCCTTTATATTAGGAATGCCGTTGTTAACATTAATATCTGAATGCATGGAAACTCGTCCTGCAAGCTTCACATCATCAGGAAGATATTTGTTTACAAACTGAAGATTCATTTTATCCAGATCTAAAACGGTCTTTAATAACCCCGGACCAAACAGAATTTCTGTTGATGTAAGTGTAGAGTTGCCATCTGAAATAGAAACTGGAGATACATGACCTTTTTTGCTGTTAAAGTCGTAGTTAATCTGAATCGGATCCTTAATTGAGATAGGATCAATCACATTTGAAACTACCAGCATATTCATGATCTTGGCAGAATACTGATTCTTGGCTTCATCAAAAGAGCCTTCAGCTGAAACATAGCTACCGCCGCCAGATCCACAGGATAAGGTCAGACGGTGATGAGGAAGATCACCTGAAAAATCCAGAGAACACTTCTTATAAGGCTTGATGTACTTTGAAAGCATAACTGAGTTTGCGATCATTGATAGATTCATGCGTTCTGAGGCAAGATCCACAACGGAATCGAAAACAAAGTTAGAAAGGAAAATATTGTTCACAAAGAAACGTTCTGATTTTCCGGCAAGTGCGATTTTAGGAGATTTAGCATCACCGCTTACAACCAGTCGTCCGGTGAAGCTGCCCTTGGCACCTGGAATAATAAGTGACAGATCAGGAAGTTCAAATGCTCCATCAAGGAAGGAACTGTCACTGAGATTACCTGTCAGATAGACATTGTTCTCTTTCTGTTTGAATTCAAAGGTATCAACATGGAAGCCAGTATCCGAGACACCAGTAAAATCCTTGATTACAAGCTCAGATGGATGTGAATTCAGATTAAATCTGGCATTTACATGATCAACACCGACTTCTATTGCCTTCGAGTCAGAATCAGAAAAAACTCTGAACTGAGAATCAAGATCCAGACCACCACGCAGGAACTCGGATAAATCACCAGCATCATCAGCCTTGAAACTGACCTTTCCGTCAAAGCCTACTTTTTTATCAAATGCCAAAAGGCCTTCAACCTTGCCTGTAACAGAGCGGTCACCAAGTGAGCCGTTCATATCAAAGCTATGAATATTGAAATCAGAGGTGGTAAGAGTTGAATCAAGGTTGAGCTTTACCTTCTTAAAGCCATGTCCGGAGAAAATTGTAGAAAGCTTCACCGGCATCTCTTTGAAGATTGCGCCTTCAAGAGAAAAATCCAGATTCTTAAAGGTGAACTGATTCTTCTTTAAGTCCTCTTCCTTGATACTTGATGAAAGACCGGTCTCTACAGTCTCAATACTGGAAACAACATCCTTAACACTTTCATTATCTAAAGAGGTTTTGGCTTTTTTGAGTAATTCATCCCCATCAACCATAGGGAATGTGACCTTGTCTGATTTAACAGAAAGATATACAGGAACCTCATTAGATAAGGTGTTGATTCTTGCCTTGACAGCAACCTCCTTAGGTGTGTTTATGTTTGCATCAAGATTCAGATCAACAAGATCGCCTTTAAGAGTACCTTCACCGGTAAGCCCGTATAGTGAGGATTCATAATGCTCAAGATTGTATTTGGTCTTATAGCCGACACCTGAGACCACAAAATTCATGTTGTAGTAATCAACAAAATCCATGGTTCCAGAAACACTGACCTCTCCCAGAGGATGACAGGCTCTGATAGAGAAAACCTTAAGCAGAGTATGTTCCCACAGGGCATTTACAGAAGCATCAATAAGACCGGTGTCATAGCCATCCTGATAATATCTGCCCTGCTTGATTTTCAGATTGTATAAGGCAGCATTCAATGGCAGATCAATATCGGTAATCTTTTCGATAGCTCCGTTGCCATTGTCAAAGGTCAGGATTTCAGGAAGGTTATTAGGCTCAGGAGTATCATCACCGGTGTATTTAAGATGAACTGAAGGATTCTCGATTACACCTGAGGTAATTCCTGCAAAATCATCATGTGCCTCTAAAACAAGATCTGCTGATGGAACCCTGACATCAACAATATCTGAAAGATAAGCAAAGTCCTTTAATTTTAAAGAGTTAATTGCAATCTTAACCAGAAAATCCAGACGGAACGGAGTATCATCTTCATCCTCTGGTTCATCCTGAGCTTCTTCTGAATCATCAGAATTGTAGACAAGCTCTACCTCAAGCTTATCCGCATTCAGATGGTCTATTTTAAAGACGTCTGTTGAGAGGTATTCTAAGGCATGATACTTAAGATCAATGCTGTTGGCGCGGACAATAACCACATCCTTTACATTGACCTCAAAATAGCTGTCGGTTTTAAATCCGCCCAGGACAGAACCATTATCGATATCAGCGGTGATAGTCAGAACATCTGATAAGGAACTGTTTACCTTTGAAACAATGTATTTCATGCCGGAGGTTGTAGCTAAGGCATAATACAGAACGGCCCCGACTGTCAGCATCAGGACAGCTAGAATAACAGCAGAATATTTTAAAGTCTTCTTTAGTCTTACATTCATACTTAGAATTCTGGGCCAAACTGCAGGTGTAATCTTAAGCCGTGCTTATCGCGATGGTTATCGATACCGCAAGCCACATCAAGCTTGGCAATACCATATGGAGTTATATATCTGAAACCAATACCCGGACCTAACAGCAGATGACGGTCATCTCTATAGTTATTAGTAACTATTGCAGAGTCTAAGAATACTGCACCACGTGCATTCTGCATTCCAATAGGAAACTCAAACTCTGCGGTTGCGGCAGACATATATCTTGAACCAGTCAGTTCGTCTTTAGCATTTCTTGTTGACTGGCTCTTATAACCAAAGCCTCTTAGGGTCTGGTCACCACCGGCGAAATAACGCATTGATGGAGGTACCTTACCGGCATCAAAACCTAAATTTGCGCCCTGATATAACTTATATAAAAATCTTGTGTTCTCTGTAGGTGATAATACACCTTTAAAGGTCAGCTCAGTCTTCCAGAAAGTCAAATCTGAGACCGCCTTCGTAGCAAATTTGTTATCCCATACAATTGAATATCCGGCTCTAGGATCAAGACCGCCTGTTGTTGTTCTCATGGAGATCATGGTTCCGAGCATTGTATTGAAGGAATGACCTTTCTCATCGGACTGGGTATAGTCTTCATACTCTGAGGCAACATAGTAGTCACGACGCCATTTTCCAACCAGATTGGCAACATAATGGAAGGAAGCGTGGGAAATATCCGCCAGAGTATCATTCAGATCAATTCTTGTCTGAGCAAGTTTGATAAAGAAATAGTCAAGATTAGGATTCTTATGTGGAATCTTATAGATAGCCTGAGCTGTCTTCTTTTTCTGAGATGCTCTTATAAATGATGAGAATGAGTGTCCGTGTGAACTGATAAGAGGCTTATCCCAGCCTAAAAGGCCGCGAACACCTTCGTCAGTTGAATAGCCGATACCGACTCGGTACTGATTCTTTGCCTGTCTTTCAAGACCGAGCTTTACAGGAACATGACCATCTTTTCTCTCCTCAACTACAGGCTGAACATCAACAGCACGATAATAGTTTGTCTGAGACAGAGAAGAGGAGAAGTTACTTAAGGTCTTATAAGAGAAAGCATCCCCTTCCTTAAAGTTAATAAGCGATCTTGAAGGAGTAAGGAGCCATTCTGTTTTCTCATCGGTTATAAGCTTTCCAAACTTGTATCTTTTGCCCGTATCGTAGATCAGGACAATGTCGGCAGCGTTCTGCTCCTGATACACAAGAATTCTTGAACTTATCAGCTTTGAATCAAAGAAGCCCAGTGACATGGCATTCTCTTTAAGATCGGTTTTCAGCTTCTCGTATTTACCGTGATCCAAAAGTGTATAAGGGCCAATTCCGCTCTTTTCTACAATTTTTTTAAAGGACTGATAAAAGGCTCCTTCACCCAGGATTTCAATCTGGAAATTTCTGATGAAAAGAGGCTTACCTAAATCAACCTTGGCAACAAGATCTCTTGATGGTTCGTCTCTTTTTGGATAATCAATATTGATTTTAGGGTGATAGTAACCGTAGGAATGTACAGCAAGAGTTATCTTATCTGTAATTTCCTTTCCATACAGTCTGGCTTTATCCTTTGAAATCTGAGGGAGAGCAGAAAGATATCCATAAACATTGTCTCTAACATCAGGACGGGTGATACCATCAACCTTGATTGAGACAGGATTGGAAACGGTATTTGCTGATTTTACAGGCTTACCGTCTGAGGAACATCCACCAGCTACAGTGACGGCAATAGCGAGAGCACATTCTAATATAAAGGTGCTCTTCCTAATAGAAAATTCAACCTTATGCTGGCGATTAAACATTAGTAGAAATCAGTATCCGGATATTATTATTGTTTTTTTCCCCTCAATTATATCGAACTTTCTTATTTCATTTATAGGAAGCTAAAATAATTGTGAAAAAAAACAAAGAAAAAGCAGATGATATAACCAAATTGGTTCAATTTTGATTTTTTCTTGAAAAAGTATGAGATTCATCTAAAATATTGCAGACATTGGTCCTGGTGAAAAAATATTTGCACCAAGATCGGCGTCGCTCGGTGTTCTCAATCATTTTTTTGGGGGTCTTTGTGGTCGCATCCGCAATTCTGGCTCTCGCTGACGGAACAGTATTTAAAGGTAAAGCGTTCGGCGCTGAAAATACTACCACCGTTGGTGAAGTCGTATTCAATACATCCATGACAGGATATCAGGAAATTCTTACCGATCCTTCATACGCTAGTCAAATCGTCACTCTTACTTATCCTCACATCGGCAATTACGGTACAAATGAAGAAGACATCGAATCTCGGGATGTTTTTGCAATGGGCTTAGTAGTAAGAGATCTTTCATTAGTTGCATCAAACTTCCGTAACACAATGAATCTAAGCGATTTTCTTGCTAAGTATAAAAAGCCTGGCATTTATGGAATTGATACCAGAATGTTAACCAGAATCCTTCGCGAGAAAGGAGCCCAGAATGCCTGTTTATCAACAGATCCAAAAATGACTGCTGAAAAGGCACTTAAGCTTGCAAGAGAATTTGCAGGTATTAAGGGAATGGATCTTGCCAAGGTTGTAAGTACCAAAGAGATTTACGACTGGAACGAGGGTACCTGGGAGCTTGGTCAGGGCTATGTAAACAAGAGCCGTACCGAGTTCAATGTTGTCGCCTATGATTTCGGTGTTAAGTACAACATCCTAAGAATCCTGGCTTCACTAGGCTGCAAGGTAACAGTTGTTCCTGCAATGACACCTGCAAGTGAAGTTATAAAAATGAATCCAGATGGAATCTTCCTGTCCAACGGACCAGGAGATCCAGAACCATGTACTTATGCACAGGAGGCAATTAAGACCTTCTTAGAGCATAAGATTCCATTATTCGGCATTTGTCTTGGTCATCAGTTACTGTCATTAGCTTCAGGAGCTAAGACAATCAAGATGAAATGTGGTCACCACGGTGCAAACCATCCTGTAAGAGATTTAGAGAATGGAACTGTATACATCACCTCTCAGAACCACGGTTTCTGTGTAGATGAGGCTACTCTTCCAGCTAACCTGAAAGCAACTCATAAATCACTGTTTGATGGAACTCTTCAGGGCGTTGAACGTACTGATGCACCAGCATTCAGCTTCCAGGGTCACCCTGAGGCAAGTCCTGGTCCACATGATCCAATGGCTTTATTTACACATTTCGTTGAGCTTATGCGCAAATACAGAGAAAAAGCTTAGGGGATAACAGATGCCAAAACGTACAGACATAAAAAAAATCTTAATATTAGGCGCAGGTCCAATTGTTATCGGACAG
>JAZRAY010000109.1:0-3419 GCA_045634805.1 Succinivibrio sp.
AGGGTATTTTTTTTGTCTAGAGCCTTCCATCTGATTTGCACAAGTTACGGGCAATTATCCCAAAAAAACTCTTTAAAAACACTGTGTTCCTGATGTGTTATAATTAGTCCCGTATACACCTTATTTTCAATCTACTTTAAATACATATATGTCGAAACTTCAGAATAATCAAGAAATTGCAATCATTCATTCATTACTGGACGAACTGCCTAGCGCAGAACAGATTACATCATCAATCAACAATGAGCTGACTACAGTTCAGGATGTTGTGAGATACCTGGTTTCATGTTTTGCCAGCTACTCAATCTATGTTGGACATGGAACAGCAAATTACTGGGACGAAGCAATTGAAATCGTTCAGGCTGTAATGCATCTTCAGCCTCCTTGTGATGAGTCAACATTAAATTCAAAGCTTACCAAGAGTGAAAGAGAGCTTATCGGTAAGATTGCATGTCAGCGAATCCTAAATCGTATTCCAACTCCTTATCTGACTCATCGTGCATTCTTCTGTGGAAAGGAATTCTACGTTGATGACCGAGTGATTATTCCAAGATCTCCTATTGCAGAGCTTATTGAATCTGGTTTTGACCCTTATGTTGACAGCCAGCCTCAGAGAGTTCTTGATATGTGCACCGGTTCTGCATGTATCGCAATTGCAATTGCTCTTCATTTTGACCGTGATGTTGAAGTTGATGCAGTTGATATTTCTGATGAAGCTTTAGAGGTAGCCAACATCAATATTGAAGGCTACGGACTTGAAGACTGTGTATTCCCAATAAAATCAGATCTGTTTGAGAACCTTCCAGAAGGTGACAAATACGATGTGATTGTTGCAAATCCTCCATACGTTGACAGCTACGATCTTGCAACCATGCCGGATGAATTCCGCTGTGAACCGGATCTTGCTCTAGGCTCCGGTGACGATGGTCTTGACTGTGCCAAGAAGATTCTTGCTAAAGCAGGTGATTATCTGAACGATGACGGTATTCTGATTATGGAAGTTGGCAACTCAGAAGAGCAGCTTGTTGATCTGTTCCCAACCGTTCCATTCCATTTCGTTGATTTAAAACGCGGCGGCACTGGTGTGTTTATTCTAGGTGTTGAGCAGTTAAGAGCATATCATGATGTTTTCGAAAAAGCTGCTTTAGAGGTTTGCGATGCCCGCTAATACTTTCGGTGAGATTTTCAGAGTTACAACCTGTGGTGAAAGCCACGGTGTAGCTCTTGCTGCAATTATTGATGGCGTTCCTCCTTTAATCGAGCTTGATGAAAGCGTTATTCAGCCTGATTTGGACAGAAGACGTCCTGGTTCAACCAGATACGGCACCCCAAGAAATGAGGCTGACAAGGTAAAGATTATCTCCGGTGTATTCGAAGGAAAGACTACCGGTACCTCATTAGGTCTTCTAATTGAGAACACCTCACAGCGTTCAGGCGATTATTCTGCGATTATGAATTCCTTCCGTCCCGGACATGCTGATTATACCTATCTGGCTAAGTACGGCATTAGAGACTATCGTGGCGGTGGCAGAGCATCTGCTCGTGAAACTGCAATGAGAGTTGCAGCAGGTGCTGTTGCAAAGCAGGTTTTAAAGAAGCTCTTCAATATTACAGTTGATGGATGTGTAACACAGATTGGTAACATAAGTACCGATATTTATGATCCTAAGGCTGCTTTAGAGAATGAGTTTAACTTTGCAGATCCATCAAAGATTGACGATTTAAAGGCTCTGTTTAAGGAACTGGCAACTGATGGAGATTCTGTCGGTGCTTGTGTTGAAGTAAGAGCTCATGGAGTTAAGGTTGGTCTTGGCGATCCTGTATTCAACCGTCTTGATGCTCAGATAGCCTATGCCATGATGGGTATCAATGCAGTAAAAGGCGTTGAGATCGGTGATGGCTTTGATATGGCAAGAATGAAAGGCTCTGAAGCTCGTGATGAGCTTACTCCTGAGAAATTCAAGTCAAACCATAACGGCGGTATTCTAGGTGGAATCAGTTCCGGTCAGGAGATTATTGTGAAGATGGCTTTAAAGCCAACCTCAAGTATTCTTGTTCCAGGAAATACCATCGATAAAGAGGGCAATGTCACTTCAATTGTGACAAAGGGACGTCATGATCCTTGTGTTGGTATCAGAGCTGTTCCTATTGCAGAGGCCATGCTTGCTATCACACTGCTTGATGCCGCTTTAAAGAATCGTGCTCAGTGTGCTGATGTTCCTCCTGCAGCCTTTGAAATTCCTTGTGAGAAGTAATCTCCAATACTTTTTCAGATCTCTTAAAGCCGGTTTTTATAACCGGTTTTTTAATTTGTGTGCTCCGTAAAACAAAAATCTCTATTTCGTTTACTTTAATTGTATTAAAAATACTCCTTTAGGAGTATCTTATGATCTGGGAGATGAATTATGCTCAAGATTATCTATCACGGCTCTAATAATATAATTAAGACACCTCTGTTTGAATTATGCAGAAATAACAATGATTTTGGTTACGGCTTTTACTGTACTGAAGAATTACAATCTGCAAAAGAGTGGGGCGTTAATCTTAATACCTTAGGATATGCAAACTGCTACACGATAGATTGTACTGATCTTTCTATTCTTGATTTGAATTCATCTGAATACACCATTCTCAACTGGCTGACTATACTGCTTGAGAACAGATACTTTGAGACATCATCAGAGCTTGCCATTCTCGCAAAACAGTATCTTCTTGAAAACTTTAAGGTTAATTACGAAAAATACGACATTATCTCCGGATATCGTGCTGATAACAGCTATTTTTCGTATGCTCAGGACTTTATAAAAGGAACAATATCTTTAAGACAGCTGAATAATGCAGTTCATCGTGATAATCATGGACTGCAGTTCGTTTTAAAAAGTAGAACCGCTTTCAATAAGCTTAAATATATAGGTTTTGAGAAAGCAAATAAGGAAGACTTGTATGAGTGTAAAACTACCAGAGATCTTCATTCTCGAAGAGCATATCTTGATGCTGAAAGTAATCGAATAAGCTCAGAAGATTTATTCATTGTTCAGTTTTTACGTGAGGAGATAAAATCAGATGATCCACGGATACGACAGAATATATCTTGAGCAGGCAAGAGTCTCTCTTGGAAGAATGTTTGATTTTGCTGTTTACGATTTAAAGCAGGATCTTACTTCTTTTGTAGATATGTTCATTACCTCAGGTGTCGCCGAACTATTTGAAAAGGGCAATGTAAAGACTATTGCCGGAAGTTCAGGCGTTGAGCTTGCTTACGAAGTCATGGAGCGAACCTTTGGTTCCTTCGAACGAATTGAGCCTCGTTTTACAGTAGAGAGAAGCAGAGAATACTGGGCAGGCTGGGCTCTTGCATACTACCAGTGGGAGTCAAAATTATCTTTTAAAGAGATAGTAAGAGAGATATCTGTCAGTGA
>JAZRAY010000110.1:0-1734 GCA_045634805.1 Succinivibrio sp.
CGCGTTATCAATCAGATCGCAGAGAAGGACGGCGAGGCAGCTCCTGCTGAGGCAGAGGCTCCAGCTACAGAAGAGGCTCCTGCAGAAGCACCTGCAGCAGAGTAATCTGTACAATTTAGTAAGTTATAATAACAAAACAAATTTAGAAATTATACTATATGGAGGTATATAATAATGGCAAAGTTAACAACAGCAGAATTTATCGATGCTATCAAAGAGCTTACTGTTCTTGAGTTAAATGATCTTGTAAAGGCTTGTGAGGAAGAGTTCGGCGTATCTGCAGCAGCAGGCGTTGTAGTTGCAGCAGCAGGCGCTGGCGCAGCAGCAGCTGGTGAAGAGAAGACTGAGTTCAACGTAGAGCTTACAGAGGTTGGTCCTAACAAGGTTAAGGTTATCAAGGTTGTTCGTGAGCTTACAGGTCTTGGACTTAAGGAAGCAAAGGATCTCGTTGATGGAGCTCCTAAGATGGTTAAGGAGAACGCAGCTAAGGCTGAGGCTGATGATATCAAGGCTAAGCTTGAGGCTGAGGGTGCTAAGGTTACTCTTAAGTAATCTTGTTTTCTTCAAAGGTAAGCAGATAAATAATGAGAAGTCAGATGTAAGTTTACTTACATTCTGGCTTCTTTTTATTTATCTGCTTATCTTTACAAAAAAACTTGACACCCAGAAAAATTGATGATAGGATATAGGGTGCACTATTGTGGTGTGGTGGGCCTTTTTGCGCACTTTTTTAAAAGTACTCCAAAATCCCCATTTCATCGCAAAAAAATAAAATTTAGAACGGGGTGAATGTCAATGGAAAAAAACAGATTACATCCTACTGGTTCTGGTAAAAACATTCGTATGAGTTTCCAGCGTCAGAAGGAAGTCCTGGAGATGCCAAACCTGATTGAAGTACAGAAGAATTCATATCAGTGGTTTCTTGACGAAGGCTTGAAGGAAGTCTTTGACGATATCTCTCCTATTGAGGACTACAGTGGCAAGCTCAGTCTGGAATTTGTTGATTTCAAGCTTTGCGAGGACGAGATTGACAAAAATAAGAACACGATTGAGAAATGCAAGGAGAGAGATGCAACATTTGCTGCACCTTTAAAAGTTAAGGTTCGTCTCCATAATAAGGAGAAGGATGAGATCACTGAACATGAGATTTTCATGGGCGATCTTCCTCTTATGACAGCCACTGGTACATTCGTTATCAATGGAGCAGAAAGAGTTATCGTCAGCCAGTTAGTTCGTTCACCCGGTATTTATTATGATATTACATACGATAAGATCGGTAAGGAGCTTATGGCGTGCACTGTTATCCCTAACAGGGGTGCATGGCTTGAGTACGAGACTGATCCTAATGATGTATTCTATGCAAGAGTAGACAGAACCAGAAAGGTTCCTGTTACTGTCCTTATCAGAGCTCTAGGTATAGGTACAAATGAGGAAATTCTTGAACTCTTTGGTGATGAGCCTAAGATCCAGGGAAGTTTTTCCAAGGATTCTTCTACAGATTATCAGAGCGGTCTTCTTGAACACTACAGAAAGATCCGTCCTGGTGAACCACTTAGTGTTGAGAGTGCTGAGTCTCTTATCAACGCTATGTTCTTCGACCCTAGAAGATATGACCTGGCTAAGGTTGGTAGATACAAATTTAATAAGAAGTTACACTTCAAGAACCGTATTAATGGACATGTTCTTGCAGAGGACGTAGTTGATGAGACAACAGGTGAGATGATCGCATCTGCT
>JAZRAY010000111.1:0-4488 GCA_045634805.1 Succinivibrio sp.
GAAAATCACTAAAAGAAACAGTTCAGGAATGAATCCATTCCTGAATTTTCCATTCTCTGCCATATTTCACAAAACAAAAATCCCCTGCCAGAGACTCTTTATCACCACAAATCCTCATTTAAATATAATTTTCGTGTTTTATCATTAAAGAATATATTTTCGAAAACAGGAAACAGACATTTTAGAATTGAAATAATCGTGAATGATTCTGAAATTTTTCCAATTTAACTGCAACCTTATAAAAGTGCATTGCACTAGGATTAAGCAAGTTTTTCACCATAATAAGGCATTTTTCAAAAAACATAATTCATTGAATATTCAGTTAGTTACGAAATAATATTAAAGTTTTTGGGATTACTCTCAAAGTTAATATTTTATACATTTTATTCAATCGCAAAAATGATAGAATGAAATTGTAGTTGGACGCTACCCGAATTTTTTTGGAGGTGGACAAATGAGAAGTGATGATATTTTTGGGAGAGATTTAATAGATATAGTCTGCAGACTTCTAAAGGTTTTTGCTTTTGGTTTCTGTGCTGTTATGGTCTTCTCTTTAATCAATACCAACAGTTTTGAATCATGGAGTGATGTAACCGCAGTTGCATTTACAATTGTAATGGTTCTAAGCTTAATCTTCCTGGGACACAATCTGAAAAAACGCTGGATTGACTAGCTACAAAATTACATTTGGAAGAGTGCATTGGCACTCTTTTTTTGTCCTCAGATTCTGTCCTCAAAAAAACTCTTACTACGCTGGATTATCAAGGCTTTGCATATAGTCAGACTCTATAGCCAGCTATTGGAAATAAGTATTTCCCACTCCTTTCTTATTCTTATATACTGCAATTGTGGCAGTTAAATAGCTATTCTGGCATAAGCAGTTAACTGTCTTTTACCAAAATCTTTTGGTGCTTAAAATTTGTTAAGTTTTATCTTACCTTTTCTCCAGTGTCCCAAGGGCACTGGATTTTTTTACAATGCTTCGATTGCAGTGGCAAGCTCAGATAGAGAGGCCTTAAGAACTGATTCTGAAGTTACCTCATCATAGACATGAATAGCCATAGGGATTGAAGAGGACAGCTTGGTAAAGGCATAGACATGAACGTTTACAGAGCGTTCTGTGTCATTGATGGTACCGGTTGCCTCAAAGAGTACACTCTTGTTGTTTTTGGCAACAGGCTCATAGTTGATATTGGTAATGGTGGTCTGATACTCTTCAAGCTTATCCTTCAGACGGTTCTCAAGCTTGGCAAACTTAGGCTTGAATGCTGTAATCAGGGTCACATAAGCCCAGCTTCCGAAATTGAATTTCACAAACTTTCTGTCAATTCCGATCTGCTCAATGGCAATAAAATGAGGAATTGACTTGGTACGTCCTTCAACAAGATCTCTTACGGCATCACATCTGGCAGCCATAAAACCAAGCTTAACGCTTTTTCCATATGCTCTCTGATGAAGCTTAAACAGACGGTCATCCTGAGGAACTCTACAATAGTTATCAGGCAGAGTTACTCTGAAGGTTTTATGCATGAAGGCTATGGTCTCTGTCTGGGCATAGGAGCCTGATGAGACTAAAAGCAGAAAAGAGCCTATAAGTGCAGATAGAATTTTTCTCATAAAAACCTCATTCGTCATTTAAGGTGAGAATGATCTCACCTTAATGTTAGATTTTTATTAGTTCTTTGCAACAGAGTTTAGAAGAGTAAAGTAGGTTGGGAAAGTTTTTCTGATGCAATCTGGATCATTGATAACAACTTCTCTGTCAAAGGCAATCAGTGACATACACATTGCCATACGGTGATCGTTGTAGGTATCAAATGCAGGTGTAGCATCGTTGCGCTTTGAAGCATCTATGCTGATCCAGTCATCACCTGACTCAACCTTAACTCCAAGCTTGGTCATCTCCTTGACCATGGCATCGATACGATCGGTCTCCTTAACTCTCCAGCTTGCAATATTCTTGATGACAACAGGAGAATCTGTATACATAGCAAGAGGAACCAGAGTCATGGCGGCATCAGGCATAGCATTCATGTCAATCTCAAGACCATGAAGCTTGCCAGATTTAACCACAATTGAGTTCTCCTGACGTGTTACCTTAGCGCCCATCTTCTTTAGAATATCAAAGAATTTAATATCGCCCTGGACACTGTCAGCTGGAAGTCCGTAAATCTCAAGCTGTCCCTTGATGGCGGCCGCTGCGGCAAAGTAGGTAGCACCGGTGGCATCACCTTCAATCAGGTATGAGCCTGGTGAGGTATAGCCGCTGCCTTCAACCTTGAAGGATGAATAGCCGTTACGGTGAACTCTCGCGCCGAACTTTTCAATCAGCTTTACGGTTAAATCAACGTAAGGCTTTGAAATCAGATCACCGCTTACGGAAATATCAAGACCGCCGCATACAGGAGCAGTCATTAAAAGAGCTGTAATAAACTGACTTGAGGTATCGCCGCTTACTCTGATTGCATGCTTCTTAGGAGTAGTACCGCGGATCTGCAGAGGTGGGAAGCCGTCATTGTTCAGATACTCGATATTGCAGCCGATCTCCTTTAAAGCCTCGGTTAAAGGTCCGATAGGACGCTCCATCATACGGGCATCACCGGTCAGAGTGAATACACCTGAGGATACTGACAGGGCTGCGCATAAAGGTCTCATGGCAGTACCTGCATTTCCAAGATCAAGTGTCAGCTGATTTAAGCCCTTGTCAAAGACACCGTCAATACCAGTTACATCAATTGAGCCTGTTACAGCATTAAGATTAACACCAAGCTGCTTTAAAGCCTCAATCATACGGGCGGTATCATCTGACTTTAAAACGTTTAGAAGCTTGGTTTTGCCCTTGGCCATGGCTGAAACCAGAAGCGCACGGTTAGACAGGCTCTTTGAGCCTGGCATAATCACCTGTCCGCTTACAGACTGAATCTTTTTTAGTTTTAGTGAAGCTGTTTTCAATTCTTCATGTCCTTAAGTATTGTTTCAACGCACTCAAAGAATCTGTCATTCTCTTTTGGTGTGCCGATTGAGATTCGGAGGATTGTCTTAAGCTTGTAACCTAATAAAGGTCTTACAATCACGCCCATGTGCAGTAATCTGTCTGCAATTGCCTGGGCATCATAATCCTTAAAGTCAATTGCCACGAAGTTGGCAAAGGATGGGATCATGAAAAGATTATTCTTCGCGCAGAACTCTGCATATCTTACGCGCTCTGCGGTATTGTTCTTAACAGTCTTATCAAGGAATTCCTTATCATCCAAAGCTGCACAGGCTGCGGCTAAAGCTGCAATATTCACATTGAATGGAGCTCTTAAACGGTTAAGAATTGAGGTAATCTCAGGATTTGCCAGCATGTAGCCGACTCTCAGACCTGCAAGACCATAGGCCTTTGAGAAAGTGCGTGAGACAATCAGATTCTCAAACTCATCAAGCCACTTTGCAGTGTCCTCAAATGAGTCATCACCGCTGTTGAACTCATTGTAGGCCTCATCGATTACAACCAGAGTCTCCTTTGGAACCTTCTTTAAAAAGCTGTACATATCCTTTGAGGAGATAGCGGTACCGATTGGGTTTGATGGATTTGCAAAGGCAATGATTCTGGTTTTACTGTCTACTGCAGCTAAAATTGCATCAAGATCGGCGCAGTAGTTCTTCAAAGGAATTGCTCGGGCCTCTGCACCGTTTACTGTTGTCTCCATTGGATAGACAACAAATGAGTATTCAGGGAAGATTACATTGACATCTCTGTTTACAAAAGCCTCAAACAGAAGATTGATAAGTTCATTTGAACCTGCGCCTAAGGTTATGCGCTCAGGATCGTAGCCAAACTTGGACTGAAGTTTCTGCTTCAGATAATAGCCGTTTGAGTCAGGATACAGATTGCCCTGCTCAATCGCCTCAAAAGCAGCCTTTTTCGCCATCTGGCTCATGCCGAATGGATTCTCGTTTGAAGCTAGTTTGATTACATCAGAAAGCCCCAGCTCACGCTGAACCTCTTCAATTGGCTTTCCGGCCTGATATGGTTTTATTAGAGTTATGCCACCATTAGCAAATGAACTGTACTGTGTCATTTTATACATCCTTATTTTATTAAAACCATTGTAAAGACAAACTCAGTAAAGCTCAAATACCGGTATCACAAATAAAAAAGGTGTCCGTTTGTGTGCAAAAAATTCTTTCAGAGCCTCCGATTTTCAGGAAAAAGGTAGCTTCCCCCATGTTTTTATCAGAATATGAGAAAAAAAGAGATTTAATGGAGGAAAAGGATGAGAATAAATCGAGGTAAAAATCTGTGCAAAGCCAGACACTGTGATGGCTTTGCAAGGAAAGATTCACTACATGATAGATGGAGCAGCTTTTGAGGCATCAGCCTTTCTGTCATACATCTTTCTGTCGGCAGCCTCAATGAACTTCTCAACAGAATCATACTCCTCAGAGTAGCTTACAGAACCGATGGCAACAGAAAGTCTGTACGGATCTGTATTGGTATCATTG
>JAZRAY010000112.1:0-6022 GCA_045634805.1 Succinivibrio sp.
GCATAGAAGGCTGTAAAGCTTGAATTAGGAGGAATGGTGTTAACCAGCGGAGTATTGCTGAAGCTTGCGTTAGCTGGATTCAATGGTTTATGAGTCAGAGTGCCTCTCAATCCTAATGGTACCAGAATCAGTGTTGCTAAAAAGATAAGAGCATTCAGTCTGCGGGAAACATTTGTATAACCCTCATGCAGCTTTGATGAGAGCTTTAGGAATAAGTAGAAGCCTGCAGCAGTAAGCAGTACGCATACTATGGACTCAATAATATGTCCGTTTAAAAGCATGCTCATAACTTCTTTTGGATAAATCAGATACTCAATGTACAGTCTGTTAGGTCTTACACCGTATTCAAGAATAAATGGAATGGTGGTCAGCTCAACAAAAAGCTGAATGGACAGCACAATAGGCAGATAGTATTTCTGAAGTGCAACCACAGCCTTTGGTGTCTTACTTGCAAAAGCTGACAGCAGACTGATTAGAAATATAGGAGCGAACATCGAGCAGTTTATGGAGATGTCATATCTTAATCCATAAAAGAAGATGTGCCCCAGGGAATCCTGGCAGTCTGCGAATTTCCAGATTACAAGTCCTGCTCTGAACAGGGTAAAGATAACAATCGAAATTGCGATGAATACAAGAATAGGAAGAATACTGCAGTTAAGTTTTAGTTTATTGATAATGTACATGATAATCAGTAGGTTATTTTTCTTTTCTTGGGGTATTTATGACGCACTTATTTTACACTTTTTTCACTCTAAATTGGGGGCTTAGATACAATCTTGATAATCATGTAAAGTCATCAGTGTCATAAAACGAAAATTATTCTTCAAAACTTATGTGATTTCTGACATAATATGCAAAAATTTTTTTCACTTAACTAACAGAGACGACTCAAATTATGGATGAGATACAACTCTCTGCGGCCAAAAAAACAGTGATTGGAATTCAATTCCTGTTTGTTGCTTTTGGCTCGACAGTATTAGTCCCACTACTCGTAGGACTTGATCCCGCAACGGCGCTGTTTACAGCTGGAATAGGTACTTTACTCTTTCACTTGGTGACTGGTGGTAAAGTACCTATTTTTTTGGGCTCTAGTTTTGCATTTATTGCTCCTATCATTGCTGCCACCAAAGAGTGGGGAATGCCAGGAACTATTGCCGGTATATCAGCTGTAGCATGTGTTTACTTTACCATTTCCTTCTTAATCAAATGGCAGGGTAAACGTATTCTGACCCGTATTTTCCCTCCTGTTGTAATCGGCCCTATCATTATTCTTATCGGTTTATCATTATCTGGTGCCGGTGTTGATATGGCAAAGACCAACTGGACTCTGGCTATTATTTCACTTGCAACTGCAATCGTAGTTTTAACCTACTGCCGCGGTATGCTTCAGTTATTCCCGGTAATCTGCGGAATCATTGTGGGCTATGCATGTGCTGTCTATATGGGTGTTGTAGATTTTACCGCTGTAAAAGAGGCTCCATGGTTTGCTCTTCCAAGCAGTATCTCTAATTTCCATCTGCCTGATTTTGCATGGGAACCATTCGTATTTATGATTCCTGTTGCCATCGCTCCTGTAATTGAGCATATCGGTGACGTATATGTAATCAGTGCTGTGGCTAAAAAGGATTTCATTGCAGATCCAGGTCTTCACCGTACCATGTTCGGTGACGGTCTTGCCTGTTTAGTTGCTTCATTCCTGGGGGGTCCTCCAGTTACCACCTACTCAGAGGTTACCGGTGCAATTCAGATTACAAGAGTAAGTCATCCTCAGGTTATCCGTATTGCTGCTATTACCGCTCTGGTATTCTCAGTATTCGGCAAGCTTTCAGCTCTGCTGCAGAGTATCCCTCCTGCAGTATTAGGCGGAATCATGCTGCTTCTGTTCGGAAGCATCGCATCTGTAGGTATTCAGAGCATGGTTCAGAAGAGTGTTGATATGAACAAGACTCGCAACCTTATTATTGTCAGTGTTACCTTAACCATGGGTATCGGTGGCGCAGCCTTAGGTTACGGTTCATTTATGTTCACCGGAATCGGTTTATCATCAATTGTTGCTGTAGTTCTGAATCTTGTACTGCCAAGAGGCAGAAACTAGGATAGAGATTCCTGATATGAAGAAGGGAGCCCTGAGGCTCCCTTTTTAGTGCTTAAAATTTTGAAATTAGAAATTATCCATGTGAACTTCAAAGTAGCTCTGTGGATGATTGCATACAGGGCAGGTCTCAGGAGCCTTGGTGCCAACAACAATATGACCGCAGTTACGGCATTCCCATACTGTAACACCTGATTTCTCGAATACCTCTTTAGCCTTTACATTCTCTAAAAGCTTACGATATCTTTCCTCATGGCGCTTTTCAATTGCAGCAACACCGCGGAATTTGGCAGCAAGCTCAGGGAAGCCTTCTGCATCAGCATCCTTTGCCATCTGATCGTACATATCGGTCCACTCGTAGTTTTCACCCTCTGCAGCTGCAAGCAGGTTTTCCTCGGTTGAACCAATACCGCCAAGCTCTTTAAACCACATCTTAGCGTGTTCTTTCTCATTGTCGGCAGTCTTTAGGAATAACTCGGCAATCTGCTCGTAGCCTGCTTTCTTAGCTACAGAAGCAAAATAGGTGTATTTATTGCGAGCCTGTGACTCACCGGCAAAAGCATCTTTTAGATTCTTTTCAGTCTTTGTGCCTGCGTATTTATTTCCTTTCTTTGCATTCTGCTCTACAAAAACACCTCTTGCATGGCAGATTGGGCACTCTTCTGGAGCCTCTGGACCATCGTGAACATAGCCGCATTTTTTGCAAACAAATGACATAGTATTCTCCTTAGTTGAAAAGAATAAGTTAAGCATGTGTGTGTGGAGTTTTTTTTATTTTCTGTATTTACACTCCGTTATCATAAATACAGAGCTGAATTCTTATGCGTCAGTCTTATTTTTGCAAAGTTCGCAAACGCCTTCTAGGAAGACATTGCACTTTTCAATATCATTATTTGTCTGATTCGCAAATAGAGTCATAACTTTATTGTAGTCTTCAATAAAAATATCGCTAACCTGTTTGCACTTTTTACAGTAGAAATGTGCATGAGGCTGCGGATTCGGATCAAAGTGTGTGATACCGTCACCAACTTCAATAGCCTGAATCTCGCCAATCTCGTTTAGGAACATCAGATTACGATAAACTGTACCCAAAGACATCTTTGGATATTCTTCTTTAATTTCGTTATATAGCTTTTCTGCGGTAGGATGATCGATTCGGCCGCAAAGATATTCTCTTATCACGTTACGCTGTTTACTGTTTCTTCGCTGTAGCATAAATGGTGAATCCTATCTGTAATATTTTCATCTTTTGTCTTTAATTAGTATAAAGACATATTTTTGATAATAAAGTAAATAAACGTAATTTTGTTAAGTAGGTATTGTTAAAAATAATAAACATTACTGTTCTTTTTATTGCAAAAATTTGTTTATATACAATATGTTTATTATTTAGGTATTCTTAATAGTAGTAATTTCTATTAAGAAAATCAAGAAGATTTTTTATCATTTTTTCTAATGTGATAAACCATAAATAAATAAGAAAAAATGATAAATAATAGTGCAGAGGCAAGACCGAAAACGAGTCTAGGGCCAAAGGCCATCACTACGACTGTACTGATGATAGGGCCTAGGATGTTTCCACACTGTGAGGCACTGTAGAGAACAGAGAATGCCTTGGTCTGACTGGTATGACTGATGTGTTTTGCAGTAATGGAGTTTGCTGCCGGAATGGTTGCACAGATGCACAGGCCGAAAACAAACTGAATCATGCTGAACATTAGAATGCTGCTCATGTGATACTGAAGCATGTAGGCGATGGAAGCTCCAAGAGAGCTTAGCATCAGAACCTTTAAAAATCCTTTCTCAGAGCCAAACTTTGACCATAAAGGTGAGGCCAGCACTCCGGCGATTCCGCTTAGAGAGAAGATTATGCCTGATAGAGCCAGCGGTTCTTCAAAGGTGGTCATACTGTCTACATAATCAGCAAGAATAGGTACAACCATCATGATTACAGCTGAATTGATCACAATGCAGCTGCAAAGTGAAACTATAATCGGATCCTTTAGGATTCCGCTGATAGGAATAATCTCATTATCCTCACTGAGCTGACTGTGCTTAGCTGGCTCATTTAAAAGAATTATATTGATGATACAGATAGCTGCCACCAGAATGAAAATGCACAGATAGCTGTCTCGTACACCCATAAATTCAGCCATGATACCGCCAAAGGCAGGGCCGATTATGGTTCCCAGTAGATTGATGCTCTGTACATAGCCGATTCGAAGCTGTGTCTTTTTATGATCGGTTGATAATGAGCTTGTAAAAGCCATAATCGCAGGCATCATTCCACAGGCAAAGCCCTGTACAGCACGGGCAGTACACAGCATAAGAGGTGTGGTTGCCAGATAGGCGCACAGGTAGGATAGAAAAAGAATGAAGGATACTCTTATCAGCATCTTTTTCTTTCCGAATTTATCTGCAAAATGCCCCCAGACAGGAGAAATAAAGATATTAACCACGAAGGTTATTGAGTAGCATAGGGTGGTATATAAGGCCAGATCAGAGCTTACACAGTTTAAATCATGCTTTAGATAAACAGGCAGAAACGGCAGAACAAAGGTATTTGAACCGCTGATTATAAATACGTTCAGATAAAGCAGAATTAAGGTAAAAACTGAGCTTTGCATTGCTGTATCCCTTAATCCTGTTTTGCCGGAATATCTGTAACCTTGACCTGATTTGCAGCCTTTTTGAAGGATTCAGGAGCAAACAGCAGAATATATAATCCCATGCACAGCATAAGAATTCCTGAAAATACATAGACATAGCTGTATGAGGTTAAAGTTACGATTATACTTCCGATAATTGGTCCTAAAGCTCCGCCCAGCATCTGTGCTGAGGCCATAAGACCAAAGCCGATACCTCTTGATGAGGCAGGTGTAATCAGTACTAAAATTGAGTTTGCTGATGGGAATATGCCTGAGAATCCAAGTCCGCAGATAAACTGAATGGCTCCGAAGATAATCAGATTATCCGGTATACCCTGCATGGTCAGCATGAAGCCTGCGAAAAGGAAAGCCACAGTAATGGTTTTGGCAAAGCCCTTTTTCTGTCCTGTCTTACCCCAGAAAGGAGATGCAATTGCACCTGCAAGACCGCCTGATGAGAGAATCAGACCTGAGAGCAGAACTGCATTCTCTGCATTTTCAGCCATACTCTGTACGTACAGAGCCATGATTGGCTGAATCTCCATAATGGCAAAATTAGTCAGACAGACGCATAAAAGCAGAATGATGATGTTGACGTTCTTTAGGCAGTCCATGGTTGAAACTGTCTTTTTGTCTGCTTTCTTAATCTCCTTTTCTGCAGGAGGCTCCTTTAGAATAAAGATACTTAGAAGACAGATGGTAAAGAGGGCAGTTGAACCGATAAAGAATGAGTTTCTCATGCCAAAGGAGGTTGCAAGTATACCTCCGAACAAAGGTCCCAAAATACCGCCGCAGATGTTTGCACTCTGCATCAGACCCATGCTCAAACCCAGCTTGTTCTTAGGTGCATAGGCTGAGATCATGACAAGACAGGCTGGCCATAAGCCTGCAGCAATACCCTGAAAGGCGCGTACTAAAAACAGTTCAAACGGATTGGTAACAATACCGCCAAGAAAATAGGTAATGGATAGAAGAATACTTGATCTGATAATCATTGGCTTTTTGCCCATCTTATCAGAGAGCTTTCCCCAGATTGGAGACATGAACGCACTTACGGCAAAGGTAATGGAGAAGGTAAAGCCTGACCACATGGCGATTTCATCGCTGGTGGCATTAAGCTCATTCTGCATATACAGAGGAAGAAACGGTATCAGCATGGTGTAACTTGAGCTCATCATTAAAGCAAAAGTCACCATCAGAGCTAATACAACTTTCCAGTTCATGTTTTATCCTAATTTCTTATTATTTTAAATCTTGTGTGGGAAGAATACTTTTAATCTGT
>JAZRAY010000113.1:0-11811 GCA_045634805.1 Succinivibrio sp.
AAGAATAAGTAAAAAGGGATTGATATGAAGAAATATATAGTTTCAGTTATTGCAGGCTTTATTGCATGCGCTATAAATTCATCATATGCATGCACCTCAATGATTATTACCAAGGGAGCATCTGCAGATGGCTCACTTTATATAACCCATTCAAATGACGGTTATACCGGAGATACCTCTGTAGTTTATGTTCCTGCTGCGGACCACA
Source organism: Succinivibrio sp. (assembly GCA_045634805.1). Lineage (GTDB taxonomy): Bacteria > Pseudomonadota > Gammaproteobacteria > Enterobacterales > Succinivibrionaceae > Succinivibrio. Next base: position 209 of record JAZRAY010000113.1, read on the forward strand.
GAAAAGGTGAGATGCGACAGGTATACCCTTCTGCCTGTGCAAGAGAGGCATATCCTGATTACAACTGCGACTATACTCCAAGACTTAATGTAAAAGGAAGAGGTCCTGACTATTCATTCTCTGGAGTTCCAATCACTGAATCCCTAGGAGAGATTCCTCAGGTTGAACACACCTACGCATATTTAGACAGTAACTACGGCATTATCAATGAAAAAGGTCTGATGCTGGGTGAATGTACTGATAATTCTGAGTACATGGGCTATGTAAGACCTGATGCCGGAACCGGTCTTTTTTACTCCTCAGAGCTTGGCCGTGTTGCCTTGGAGCGCTGCACTACAGCTAAGGAAGCTGTTCTTCTGATGGGAGAGCTTATTGACGAGTATGGTCTGTGGGGTACTGCAGAAACTCTTATCGTAGGAGATAAGGAGGAAGGATGGGTTCTGGAGATGATGCCAAATCCATCAGGTAAAGGCGGCTTCTGGGTTGCACAGAAGGTTCCTGACGGAGAATTCTTTATTGCAGCAAATCAGTTCAGAATCAGAGAACTTGATAAAAACAATCCCGATCAGATCTTCTCAGATCATCTGATCGATGATTTAAAGGCTGTAGGCTGGGCTGCCTTTGATAAGGATGGCAGACTTGACTGGCTTCGTTCAATCAAATCAATCGAGCATCTACACCCATACTACTGCCTGCGTCGTGTATGGAGAGCAATGGATCTTGTGGCTCCATCAAAACACTACCCAGCCTGGGTTGAAGGCTATGACACCAAGGCATATCCATTCTCTGTAAAACCAGATAAGCCAATTACACTAAATCAGATTATGGAGATCCACAGAGACTCATATGCTGGTACCGAGTTTGAGTTTGCAACCAAGGCTACCGGTGGTCTGTACGGATTCCCATACTGTCATGCAGCTTATGATAAGGAAAGAGTTTTAAGTACTCCTGCAATTTCATATATCTGGATTAACCAGAACAATGACAGACTGCCAGCCCCTGTATCCTGGCTTGCATATACCTCTCCTGCAGAGAGTCTGTATGTTCCTCTGCCTGTTGCTCCTATTACAGAACTGTACAGCAGAGTTAACAGAAAACAGTATGATGATTCCAAGTTCTACTGGAATGTTTCAAATGTAGGAAATCTGACTCGTGCCTATTACTCAATTCTGGCTCCTGAGGTAAAGAATACAGCTCATAGAATTGAAAAAGCTTCACAGGATCTGATTGAAAGTTCTCTTGGTCTTTCCGAGGAGGAATTTAATAACGTTCTTCTGGAGAATGCAAAGGCCAACCGCGAGGAGTGGATTACCCTCTATCACAGACTTCTGGCTATTTTAGATACAGACAGCCTGAAGTATCAGAAGGGACATATTCCAAGAAACTATGCTCCAAGCTCATACGAGAAAATAGAGAATTAAGAAAAGTCGTCAGATTTGATTTAGACATCCTGCCATATGGCAGGATGTTTTGTTTTGATGGCTTTAAGAAGCAAACCAGGTTGAGACAAGCTCCTCTGAAGCCTTTTTAGGATCAGAAGCTGATGCAACAGCAGAAACCACAAAAAAGCCGTCTACACCGGTCTTTTTCAGAGCAGGTAAATCTCTGGTCTTTACTCCGCCTCCGACCACAACCGGAATAGGACTGATTGATGCAAGCTTTGTTAATTCCTCAAAGGTTCTGGTTATAACCACACCGTTTTCATCCATTCCGCAGTCTGGCTTTGTAGCAGTTTCATGCAGAGGGCCTGCTCCAAAATAATCGATATCTGAAACATCCGCGCTCTGTACGTACTCAATCAGACTGGTTGTAGGAGCGGAAAGACCGACAATAGAATCCTCTCCTAAAAACTTTCTGCAGACATGAACAGGAATATCAGACTGACCGACATGGATTCCGTCAACCTTAATGCCCTCTTCTCTTGCAGCTAAAACCACATCCAGTCTGTCATCGACCAGAAGAGCCACGCTATCTGACTTACCAAGATCAGCAATAGCTTTAGCACAGTCTCTGCACAGAGCAATCATTACTCTTGCAGATGCAACCTTTGATCTTACCTGAACACAGGTAAAGCCCTTTTCTACTGCGCCCTTTACGATTTCTCCAACATCACGGTTATTGGTGTTCTCAGGACCTATAACCAGATAAGCTGAGATATCAAGATTCTGTCTAATGTTACTCATTTATCTTTGCAATCTTCTTTTCTAGTCTTTCAATTTTGCCGTCCATCATGTCCTTATAGCCAGGACGAACATCAGCCTTTAGCACAACCTCTGTTCTGATGCCCTTGTCAGCTAAGATCATGGTGGCTTCCTTTACAGTCTTCATTACCTCGTCCCATTCACCTTCGATTTCAGTAAACATGGAGTTGGTCCTGTTCTTAAGACCGGATTTTCTGATGACATCTACAACCTTTGCAACATCTGATGACAGTTCATCACCGGTTCCGCAAGGTGAAATTGCAACTGCAACCAAGGTATTCATTATCTCTACTCCTGTATGGTTCTATATGTCGCTAAAGAGCTTCTGTTTCAACGCAGATTACACTATTGGCAATCTGCTCTTTGGTTATGCTGTAAAGATTATCTAAAAATGCAACCTGAAATGAGGCAGGTCCAAAACAGGTTTTCTGAGCATTCTCAGCAGCAATGTTATATACACCTGATGCAGTAACAGCGGCAACAAAAGGAGATGCAACCGCAGCGTAGACAGCAGTAACTCCACCAAGAGAACAGCCCGCTCCGGTAATCTTTGTACACATGGCAGAGCCTCCCTTTAAGATCACGGTATGCCTGCCATCGGTAACTAAATCATCTTCTCCTGAAATTGATACTGCCCCGTGGGTAAATCTTGCAACAGCAACAGCAGCTTTTCTTGCAGACTCTACTGAATCGGTTGAATCAACTCCACGAACACCGTCTTTGGTAATTCCAGAATCAAGCTCCCATAGATTTGCAAGAGCAATAATTTCTGAAGCGTTTCCTCTTATGATTGTTGGAGGACACTCTTTCATACTCAGAAGAAGACTGCGTCTTAAACCACCGACACCGATTCCCACAGGATCTAAAACCCATGGTTTATTGTTATCCCTTAAAACTCTGATAACTCGAGGCAGAGTTTCGGCATACACAGGAAGAAGTGTTCCCATGTTAATGTAGAAACTGCCACCGATTGAGGCCATAGCTTCTGCTTCATCAGGCAGATAAATCATTGCGGCAGAACCACCTACGGCAAGCTGAGCATTTGCCACAAAATTGATGGTTACGGTATTGGTAATTGATGGAGTAAGAGGATTACTCTCTTTAGCCTTTAGAACAGCTGTTAAAACCTGTTCCTTTAATTCCTGCTCTGTCATTGGAAAATCCTGAATAAAAAAATTGTGTATATGAATTTCTATTTCATGTTATTTACAAAGAAATTCATCTGTTCTTCTGACAAAGGTGAATCTGAAGTCACAGCATAAGAGAAGTTCTCGTGTGACCAGGTGGCAACATAAAAGCCATCATCTCTCCCCTTTAAGGTGATGTCGTATGCGCCAATCTTATTTTGAAGTTTTTTGTTATAGATATTGTAATCACCGGAGATATCGTCATTTCCCCTGGCTTTTCTCAGGTAAAGTTTTTTATCGCTATCAGAGAATACAACCTGAAAAAGGTTATTCTTAATGTAGGAGATATCCTTTTTGGAATACCCTTCAACAGACTGAGGACAGGTAAATTCAAAACCAGCTCCAGCTGCGGCATCGTCCATAGATGAAACATATACAAATGGATTTGGAATCATAACAGTACGTTCCTTATCAACCTTTGGCTCATTACAGCAGCCGTTGAAAACTATAAGAGAGAGAAAAGGTAATAAAACGAAGGCAAGCTTTCTGATTTTCATATGATGACAATTTTCCTATGAAAGGAAAATCTTACTCCTTGTGAGTTATCTGTTTTTCTTTACTTAAGATCATAGCAAATTTTATTATGCGTATTTCAGCCTGCATTATTTCTTACCATGGTTATTTTGAAAAAATTTCAGAAAATAAAAATTTCTTAATCAAATATTTAGATATTTGCTATGGTCGACATTTCAAAAAAAATAATCGACTAAACTTGAAGATTGAGGGGCTGTTTATTGTGTCTTAGGGCATTTCCTCTAGGTCTAGATAAATAGTCTTTATCAACTCTATAACCTGACACACAAAGAGGATTTCATGATCAAGTTAAGTCGTTTAATCAAGACGTTTTCATTATGCTCTGTTCTTGTTTCAGGATTATCCTTTGCTGATGACATGCCTTCCATCAAGGCAACCATGTTCATGGAGCAGGAAGGATTTCTGATGTGGTATGCAAAGGAACAGGGATGGGATAAGGAGCTTGGAATCGACATTAAGCTCCAGATTTCTCAGACCAACGGTGTTGATGAGATGAACAAGCACCGTGAAAATCCAGATGTATGGAATATCACCGCCGCAAGTAGTATTCCGTTCATTATCGGAAGTAACAACATGGATCTGAAGATCATCGGTATGGCTTGCGATGAAGGTCCATCAACCAGTGTCATGGTAAGAAAGGACAGTGATATTCTAAAAGTAAAAGGCTACAACAGAGATTTTCCTGAAATCTGCGGCAGCCCAGATACTATCAAAGGAAAAACCTTCCTTGTAAAAGGCATTTCATCAGGTGCATACACTCTTGCAGCCTGGCTTGATATCTTTAACCTGAACTTCTCAAGTGTTGTAATCAAAGATATCACAGGACCTGAAATCCTCAAGGAAATGGAAAACAAGAATGTTGAAGGTGCAGGTCTGTGGTCTCCTGATACATATGAATCTGAATATATCGGATATCAGAAGGTTACAACCGCAGCTAACATAGACGAGTATATTCCTATCATGTTCCTTGCAGATAACAACTTCGTAAAGAACAATGAGGAAACAGTAGCAAAATTCCTTGCTGTATACATAAGAGCAGTTGAAAAACAGAGAGAAGACGCTTCTCAGCTGGTTCCTAGCTATCAGAAGTTCCTAAAGCATTACACTGGAAGAGATTTTAGTGAAAGTATCTGCCTCAAGGATCTTAAGGATCATAAAATCTATACACTGAACGAACAGCTTAATATGTTTGAGGCCAAGGATAACAAGAAGAGTGAGATTCATAAGATCCAGCGAGCCCTAACCACAGGTTTAATGCTAATTATGAAGGATATGCCTTCTCAGAATCCAAACATCAAGATTGCAAATCACCTTAAGGATGATAACTACATTACAGACAAGTACTTAAAACTTGCAAAGAAATATTCTAAATATTAGAAATCAGAGATTGTCAGTTTTGAGAGGAGAGCTGTATAGCTCTCCTTTCTTTTGTACGAATGGTGAAATCAGATTAGCAGCTTCTTGCGCTGTACAGGTTTTCCTGTTCTGACTGGATATCCTGTGCAGAAGCGTTCTCTGACTTAGGATTTAGAACATCACAGATAACCTTATCTACGTCAATAAGTTCAACAAGCTCATTCTCTTCCTGAACAGCACCAATCATATAGGTATCTGAACTGTCGATTTCTGATGGCAGAAGAGCGTTGTCGTTAATATTGATGATGCGATCTGCTTTTGAAGCAAGGAATGCGAACTTGGAATTTCCAGACTTAACAACCACAATCAGACTCTGCTTAATATTCTGAGTCTTTCTGCCACACAGGATCTCTGCAAGATCAATTACCGGGATAGTTACAGTATTGTGGATGGTTGCAACACCTACAACATGCTTCTGCAGCTTAGGCATTACAGTAATTCTTGGACAAGGCATTACTTCCTGTACTCTGCTTACATGTACAGCATAACACTGTCTTGTTCCGTTTAATCTGAAAAGAAAAATTCCGTAGTCGTTTAAAACACTATAAGAGTTCATTTTAAATCCTATGCAAATCAGCTTTGCATGCCCGCATCATTCTTACGTATATTTTTTAGTTGAAAAATAAATTATTCATTTATGATTTTCGAAGCGACATAATACTCTTTTTTTTGCGGTTATAAAGGGGTGAAATAAAAAAAATTTTTAGGATTTAAATAATAGAGAAACTTAGAAAAGATATTTATAGGAAAAAAATCCCCTTTCGGGGATCTTGTAAGGACATCAGCAATGATTAGTAATCTTTAGGATTTACTCCAGCTTCTTTCTGCCATTTTGCCAACAGCATTTTTCTTTTTTCAGCATTTAGCTTAAGCTGTTCTTTATCTGTCAGGACCTGAACCTCTTCCCTCTCTAAGGTTGAGTACTCGTCACTGTAGTATCCGAGTTTTAATTCCTCGCACTTATCTCTGAACTGCTGAGCATCATCTATCTTGTGATCTAATCCCATTCTTTCGAGTCTTGCCCTTGGACGAGCTCTATATCCGAATCGATTTTTTGTTTAAAAATGTAATAACTATCGCATTTAACAAGGTTTTTACACTACATACATATGTGTAGTTACATTCGTAACATGCATAAATCGATCTTTTGTATATTTCATAGAATAAATAATTTTTCTTTTATATCATATAGTTAAATAATCTTATTAAGAATAATTATCAATAGTTTTGCTAAGGACAATTCTATAAGTTTTCGCTAAGTTACTATTTTTATACTCAAACCATCTTATTCAAGATTTTTTTGTTGAGGTAAGTAACCATGAAGAAAACAACCTTAGGCGTTATTTCTGCAGCTTTTATTCTTGCATCAAGCGTAGCTGTCGCTGATAACTATAAACATGAAAAATTTCATGATGATGGCTATGGAAGACATAATGCAATGGGAATTGCATGCAACATGAAACACAGCAATCTTCCAAGAGGTTTTGGTCTAGAGCTGAATGAGCTTACTGCAAAGCAGATTCTAGCTGACAGTAAGGAAGATGATATTGTACGTATCAAAGGTCGTTTAACTAAATATCTTGGAGATGAGAAGTTTGAGTTAACCGATAAAAACAACGACACAATCATTGTTGAGCTGGATGATGATCGCAACTGGTCATATATAGAAAAGGATATGCCTCTTGAGGTTATCGCCAAGGTTGATGATGAGAAGGTTACAAAAATCCTTGAAGTTAGATGCGCAAAGCCTGACTTCGGTGAAAAAGGACCTCGCCCTCCACGTGCTAACGGCCCACGAGGATTTGATCAGAAGGATGTTAAGTAAAGATTCCTGATTGTTTGTTGAGAAAGAGAGCCATACCGCAAGGTATGTCTTTTCTTTTGTGTTAGTGATTTCTGTATTACAGGAAATATGTGCCCTATCGGCTACTCGTTAAGCAGCTTCTTGTAGTTATCACATATCTTCTGAAGATCTGAATCAGAAATGGTCAGACAGCCGTATGCAACACGGATTGGGGCAACATTCATTCCGGTATAATTGCCAACAGCAGTTAGAGGAAGGAACAGCTCGCCGATTGTAGGCTGCTGGTAATTCTCCTGTGGACCGCCGGTACTTAAAACAAGCTGAAGGATCTTACCCTCAAGAGCATGCCCCTGAGAACCATAAGCCCAGCCGTGTTCAAATACTCTGTCAATGTATGCCTTTAGCATTGGAGGGATACTGAACCAGAATACAGGACACTGGAAAACAATACGGTCAGCTGCTTCAATAAGTTTCTGTTCAGCCTTAACGTCAATCTTCTCAGGGTTCTGTCCGTACAGTTCCTCTAGATTGCGGATAGTTACATTCTCAGCATCCTGAGCTGCTTCTAAAAGAGCACGATTGACTTTTGATTGAGCAAACCAGGTGTGAGAGAAAATGATTAGAGTTTTCATAAAAACCTCTACTGCAAGTTTTATGATGAAAATAATTTTATTTGTAATATCAATATGTTAATTTTACAAATAAGGAAAAAAAAGCACCTCATTGATTTGAAGTGCCTTTTTTCTTTTTAATTATTTCTTCTTGTTAACAGCATCTTTTAAAGCTGAACCAGCTGAGAATACTGGAACCTTGCTTGCAGCGATCTTGATAACTTCACCAGTTCTTGGGTTGCGGCCCTGACGAGCTTTACGAGCGGATACTTTGAAGGTACCGAATCCAATCAACTGAACAGAATCACCCTTTACAAGAGCACCCTGTACTGCAGCTAAGAATGCCTCTAAAGCTTTCTTAGAATCAACTTTGGTTAATGAGCTACGCTTTGCAATTGCGTCAACAAGTTCTGTTTTGTTCATAATATACTTCCTTATGTGAGAACGGGATGATTTGAATATACAACAATTCAATATTAGAGCAAGATTCAAAAGGCTTTTTTTATCAAAAAGTGTGAGGAGATTAGTATTTATTAGGAAAGAAACGTTACCTATAGCATAAAACCGCTTATATATCAGCTTTAAAAAAGGCAATAAAAGAGGCGACCTCTACTTGCGTGTTTCTGCATCCTTTCGAGCAGCTGCGTAAAAGTCGCCTCACTATACCTATAGTATAGGTTAAAATCTCACAAATGCGATATTTAAGCCATTCTTGAGCATTTTATACCGTTAAATCAACAGTTTCCCCTGTGAACAAATTTTAAATATCCCAGAGCAATACCACAAAGTTTATCAATTGTATCGATTGGCGTTGGATAAAGCTCCTGTTCCTTATATCTTGGGAAGAATCTGCTTATATGAAGAGGAAGATCCCTGCTGATACCGCTTAAAAAACGAGCCTCGGCATCCATATCTTCAGGAGAATCGTTCTTTGTTGGAATAATAAGGGTTGTCACCTCGACATGACAGTAGGAATAGGCAAGCTTTATGTTTTCCTTTACAGTTTCAAAATCCCCCTTTACATAATCGTAAAAAGCCTGTGAGAATCCTTTTAAATCAATATTCATGGCATCAACATAAGGCAGCAGTCTTTCAAGGTAGTCAGAGCAGATCCCGCCGTTTGTCACCAGTACCGACTTAAGATTATGCTTTTTTAGTTCCTTTGAGGTATCTAAAACAAATTCATAGCTTATAAGAGGTTCATTGTAGGTAAAGGCAATTCCAAGATTGCCACTGTCCTTTTTTGACAGATCTAGAGCTAAAGCTACAAGATCTTCAGGTGTAACCTTCTGATAGTCACAGCTCTTATCCGCCATTGAAATAGAATGATTCTGACAGAAAGGACACTTAAGATTACAGCCAAAGCTGCCTACCGACAGGATGAAGCTTCCAGGGTAGAAATGGTATAGAGGCTTCTTCTCTATCGGATCAAGGGCAACAGATGTAATACAGCCGTAATTTAAAGCAGTTATTACTCCGTTCTGATTAACTCTGCCCTTACATACACCTACCGCCCCTTCTCTGAGGCTGCAGTGACGGGGACAGAGCCCACATACAACCTTCTGCATACTAGAAATGTCTGATTACCTCAAAGCGTTCAAGTTCAACAGACTCATCATCGGCAATACCGCCCTTGCGACGGCAGATTCTGATCTGCTCCTGAGGTGTATCAACTCCTTCAAGATCCGGCAGCAGCACTCCGCTTTTATAGCCGCTGCGGACAATAACACCGTACTTTTTAGGATCGAGTTCATCCGTGGATCTGATTTTCTCAGGCATGGTCAGAACATCCACACTTACGGTTATAAAAGGCAGCTCATCTTCTCTAACCGGCTCAAATCTAGGATCATGAGAACAGGCATTAACAGCAAATTTTATTATCTCATCAGCCACACAGTCACAGGTTGGAGCAAGAGAACCTATACAGCCGCGAAGATTGCCAAATTTCTTTAAGGAGACGAATACCGCAGCCTTCTTTTTGATTAAATCTGAAGGCAGATTGTCAGGCCTTTCAAGCAAGGAGTGTGTTTTTACGTAGTGTTCCATTGAAGCTCTGGCAAGAGAGGTATATTCATCACCATTCGCTTTTGATTTATCGTTATCCTTTTTGACAGAGTCCAGGAATTTATCCAGATAATTGTTGTTCTTATCCTCTCCGGTTACAGAGAATCTGGCAACCGCATAGCCTACTCCAAACGGACCTTCGTATGAGAGCAGCTCTCCGTCAATTGCCTTTCCATCAAGGGCTCCTGCCATCATCACAAAAGGTCTGAAGCCACATTCGCCTGCCCCGTCACATACAGGAGAAGGAATTGATAAAAGACTGTTAAAATCAGCTTTTTTAAAGGAATCTGCTATAGCATTGTCAAAAACAGGTCCGTTTTCGTTAAAGCCATATGGACCATCATCCAGCAGTCGATGAGATAAATCACCGCTGCCAATGAATACAACTTTTCTTTTCAGTCTTGCTGCAACATCACTGACTGCCCTGCCTACTCTGTAATGATCACAGACATCAAGACCACTGATACCGATACGAACAACCTTGTATGAGGACAGATACTTATTTAAAAACCACATCGGAATCATGGTTGCATGATCAAGCTCTGACATCCTATGACCAAGCTTTCCTGCACTGAGGGACTTTGTATTGAATTCATCACACAGCTCGTCAATAAAACCTTCATCGTAGGTTGCATCCAAACGAACATCACCGGCACCAAACTGAGCGAAGCTGCCAGAGGCCCCCTGCCCTGACGCCACATGAATATAGTCTGCATAGGTCTCCATGTGAGGAGAGGCAATTACCACGGTTTCAGGTTTTAAGGATGAGAGAAACTCCATAACCTTGTTGTAGGAATCAACTGTTGCCTGAATCTGTTTCTCCTTGCCCATTCCTACCTGAGGAATGATTAGCGGAGGATGTGGTACGGCTACGGCTGCTAATACAGACATATAAACTCCTTATGTACAAATCTCCTGCCAGATGTTCTTATATGTTTTACCTGCAGGAAAATACATCTGTCTTTAAAGAAATGCTTTACATAGAAATTATAGTTTGAGAGTGTTAGCAGAGAGCTGTAGAGAAACAAAGTTTTAAGAAAAAAACAGCCGATCTGAAAAGATCGGCCAAAGGAGGAATTCTCAACCACTCAAGGCGGAGAAATTACTATTTAGAGAACAAATTATTATTTTTATTATTCTGTTATAGACGAGTGAAGGTTGCACCATCACAAGCCTGAGTCTCAAAAATGGTAGCGCCGATACCAGAAATCTTCTGATACTTAGCGTTAATAGCATTCTTAACAACTTCAACATTCTTAGGCTCAACAACTGCAACAACACAGCCACCGAAGCCACCGCCGGTCTGACGAACAGCAGCATATTCCTCACCTAAAGCTTCCTTGACGATATCAACGATAGCATCAGTTTCCTTTACAGTGATTTCAAAATCATTCTTCTCAGAAATGTGAGATGCGTACATCAGCTTGGCAAGGGACTTCAGATCACCAGCCTCGAATGCCTTTGAAGCCTCAAGAACACGATCATCCTCAGTGATTACGTGGCGTGCACGACGATAGGTCTCGTCATCCATCTTATCCTTGCATGCATCAAGCATTTCCATGGTTGCATCACGCAGTAGAGGTACACCGATGATCTTTGCAGCCTTTTCACAGCTCTCGCGACGATCGTTATACTCTGAACCTACAAGCTGGTGCTTGATGTTTGAGTTGATGATAAGAATCTCAAGATTTGAAGGAACAGCAACCTGAGTTAAGCCGTATGACTTGCAGTCGATACGTACAGCGTGATCCTTGGTACCGTTAGCTGAAATAGCCTGATCCATAAT
>JAZRAY010000114.1:0-2268 GCA_045634805.1 Succinivibrio sp.
ATCTAATCAGAAAAATTAAGGTGTATTTTTGGGAACCCCGTTGTTAATTTTGTGATTAATAACGGGGTTTTGTTATGAAGTAAAATATGAATTGATATTTTTATTCCTAAACTTTGTTAATTTTTATATGTTTAGGTTTCTAGTAGAGGCAGGATGTATTTCCTGCCTTTATTTTGATTGAGCCTCGATCTTGCTTAAAACGATCTCAAGCTCATCAAGTGATCTGATGTCATCATCCTCATCTACGTCTTCTTCCTCTTTACCTACTTTTCCATATGGTTCAGCTGTAGGCAAAGGAATATCTAAAGCATTCAAAAGCTCTTTCTGAACTCCAGTAACTTCTGAATAATAAGCACCGTTTCTGAATACCGTCTGTTCAATCGAATCAAGCATAGCCAGTAATTTATTATCAGAATCGTAAGGTAACTGCATTCCTTTTTGACTGGCCTGATTAACTCTCTGACGGAACATCATACCAACAGCACAGGCCAGGAACATAACAAAAGCCTTTCCTTCAGTGGATTCATTTTTTGCAGTTCTGAATCTGTTACCGCCTACATTCTGTTTAACAACCTTAAAGACATCTTCAACTCTTTCTCTCTCATAGTAAGCTCTCCAGGCTTCCACTGCATCATCAACCTCATTTGAGACAAGGATTCTAACGCCCTTGGTTAAAAGAAATTCTGCTTTCCTGATATGATTGGTAGAGTAGTTACCATTACCGTTATCCTTGAGAAAATTCTCTCTGATAGAGTTTTCCTCCTGATTCAGAGGAATATTTGCTCTAAGTTTTTCTAAAACAGGCATGATTGTTTTTTTCAAGAGCATACTTTCACATTCAGATCTAATGTTCTTATCCAGATACAGATGCAGATAAAGTGAGGTTCTGGTCTTAACGGCTCTGCCCGTAGGAGTCTTGTCATATGTAGGATAGGACCATTCACACTTGGTGGTAAGGCAGTAGCACTGAATCTTTGAATTGTAGGAACAGTAATCCTCAAGAGTGGAATAGTTTTCAGCAATGATTTGCTTTGCAAAGGTATAGGAGTTTCTGCAGTTAATAACAAAGCCAAGATCACTTAGGATAAGCTCGTTAATGTTATGAATACTGCAGTAGCCTTTATCTGCAACAAGTATGGCTCTGCGGTTTATGCCGGTACGGATAATCTCAGAAATCAGATTTCTTACTGTAGAAACATCAGGAGTATTGCCGGTATAACTTCTGTAGTAAAGAGGCAGAGCTGTTTCCTGATTAACCAGCATTAAAAGGTTAATCTGTTTTAGACTGTCTCCATCCTTGTTATGCCCCCATTTTGCTTTGGTAATACCATCACTGTAGGTGGATATGGAGGTTGAATCCAGTGCGTAGTAGGTGTTTACACTACCGGCCTGAGTCTTTTCCTTCTCAGTTACAAGTTCGTTTAACTTAACTAGAAACCTGTCAATTTCATAAGGAGTTATTCTGGAGAATAGACGAGAAATCTGAGCTGCATCCAGAGGCTTTTGAAATGGCAGTCGATGTTTTCTGGCAAAATCCTCATACAGATGAGTTGCTGAATTAGAAGTCAGATACATGTAATAGGCAACAGACAGGAGCTTCTTATGACGACTGTATTTTTCAAATACTCTTTCAAGTGCAATAGTCAGAGGAGAATTTGCAATAACATTGTCCAGGACCCAGGTGGCACCGGCATTAAGTCTTAAAAGATTAAAGGCAGCTGTTAAAGAAATCATTTCGTCAGCAGGCTCAAAGACAAATTCAAATACCTTTTTTGCCCCCTGCATTCTCTTAAATACTCTTTTTACAGTAAAGGATTTAAGTTCAGGATGCTCTTCTAAAAAAGCATCTGTCCACTCAATAACTCCTTCAACACCACCGCCGATAATCTTACCCACGGTTTTGTTTTGGCCTGCAATACGCCTTGGCTGTTTAAGTTCTTTATTCCAGGCAATCTTATAAGAGGTTACATACTTGTATTTCCCCTGACCAACAACCATTAAAGGAGGGAGTTTTGGAATCTCAACAACAGCCATAATATTACCTATATAAACACATATATTATATGTTTATATTATAATACAAAAATAAAGGAAAAGCTTATGTTTATGCACTTTTCCTTAAAATTTAATTTCGTTATGTGTTTAAATTAACAAAGTTACGGTAGAATAAGTCCTCAAATATTTGAGGATTTATTTTTTTAGAGCGTTTTTATGCCGAAAAGAGTTTTACTGATTACCGATATGGCAGGACAGACCAAGGTCGCCATG
>JAZRAY010000115.1:0-7041 GCA_045634805.1 Succinivibrio sp.
CTATGAGTATTCTTCGTCGTCATTTATACTGTCAAACAGCTGCTTCTGCGCAGCCTTGCGACGACGCTCAAGTTCATCCTGTTCTATTTTCTGTAGTATAAGCTTATCTTTGCGCTTACGTTCAAACTCCTGCATCAGCTCAGAAGTCAGATATAATCCGGCACGACTGATCTTGTCACCTTCAAGATCGACAACCACTAATGAGATTTTAATCAGATTAACTCTATCTCCTGGCTGAGGATATCCGCCAATATGGTAGGACATGAAATCGCCTAAGGTTAAAGTCTTCTCATATGTTGTAAGCTCAAAGCCGTACTGTTCGCCAAGCTCCAGCATAAGAGTGTCGGCGGCGTACATTTTATCACCTTTATATAATGGGTGTCTCTTCTCTTTTAATGGATGAGAGAACAGAGAATTCAAAAGCAGCTCATCAGCGTCACGACCGATTAGTGAAAGAATATCGCCAACCTTGATTGGAGTATCTCCCTGACATTTGATCATCTTGCCGTCACGGAAAATTGCAGCAACAGAGGTACCCTTTGGGAAAGGAATAGTTCTTAGAATTGCCCCATCAAAGGTTTGTTCCTTGATTCTGTAATTGAGGATTTCATAGTCGTTTGAAAGCATAATGCCCACATCTGACTTGGTGATTGGAACCATAACCGATGGAGTACATACTCTTAAAAACTTTGATAATGGAACAATCAGTGAGCCCTGGAAAAGCAGAGATACAATAACAACCACGAATGCTACATTAAAGTACAGCTGAGGATTATCAAGATTCTCAAATACAGGGTAGATTGCAAGTACAATAGGAACAGATCCTCTTAAGCCCACCCATGACATAAAAATCAGATCACGGTTGTTATAAGCTCTGAAGAACGGCTTTAGACATAGTAATACAGCCAGAGGTCTTGCAAGTACGGTAATTACAACCGCGATAACAACACCCGGGAACCAGTAGTTAAACATCTCATGAGGAGTAACCAGAAGACCTAACATTAAGAACAGAGTGATCTGAGAGAGCCAGGTAAAACCTTCTGATACAGGAAGAATATAGCTTACATGACGTGTTTTCTGATTACCGACAAACATACCGATAATAAAGATCGCCAGGAAGCCTGAACCGTTAAGATAAGCTGTAACAGCAAAGCCCACAAGGCCCATGCCTATAACCAGAATACAGTACAGACCTACACCTAATGAGATATTGGCAATAATAAATCTTGCAATCGCACCTACACAGACACCTACAAAGATACCAAAACCAAACTGGGTTGCAAAAAACAGCAGCGCATCAGTAAGAGAGGTGGCTTTTGCTGAAGCAAAGGCAATCATGGTTGTGGTAAGCAGAATCGCCATAGGGTCGTTGGTTGCTGATTCAATCTGCAGTGTACTGCTGACGTTGGTCTTAAGAGAAACATCTGAGTTTCTTGACAGCAGAGAGAAAACGGCAGCGGCGTCAGTTGATCCTACGATACAGCCTAAAAGCAGAGACTCGATTAGGGAGATATCCAAGAGCAGGTATGCAATGCCGCCGGTAATACCGGAGGTAAACACAACGCCTAAGGTTGCAAGTATGGTCGATTCACTTGCCACCGATTTCATGGTGGTGAAATTGGTTCTAAGTCCGCCATCAAGCAGAATAACCGCCAGCATAAGGTTGGCAATAAAGAATGCGGATCTGTAATCTGTGTACTGAATATGCAGAATAACGCCATCTTCACCGGTTAACATACCGATTGCCAAGAACAGCAGCAACAGTGGAGTTCCGAAGAATGAAGAAAGCTTTGATGCAAAAATAGCGAAGGTAAGAAGTAATCCCACAATAAAGAATGCGTAGTTCATATCAGTAATCTGCATCGCATCCTCCTTGTCGTGTTATTGTGGGTGAATTCAGAGTTGAATTCTTTACATATTCCTTAGTGTCATATTTATATTCTAAATTATCACCGGCTTTAAACATAGTAAAATTCAAACATTTGTCAAAATTTTTTAAAATTTTTTCTTTCTATTACACTAGGTTAGAAAGGTAGATCTGAAAAATGAGATGAGAGTCTGATTATTATGCAGAAAAGTTAAGATCAGTTGTTTTGAGTATTATGCGATTTCAGGTGTGATATATCCCCTCTGTGGTAAAATGGAAAGCCGTTATTACCAATAAAAGAAAAATAGATTAAATTATGGAAGAATTTGGCCTAACTCGTGTTCCCTACTACCCAGAACTGAACGTAGTTAATAGAGATAACGTAAATAATGACTGCAGCTCACTTGTTCTGTCGGTACTGCTTTTCTGGCATTCAAAAGATAAATATGTAAGATTCAACGCCAGATGTCATACACATCTTCTGGCAAGAAATTTAAGAGTAAGTCCAGAGGCTGTCAAAGAGGCACTTGAATATCTTGCTTCCATAAGAATTCTTACAAAGGAAGAGGAAGTCATAACCACTCAAAGTGAGGATCCGAACAAGAGAACCAAGCTTAATGAGTTTTATGATCTGGATTTTCACAGTCTTCATGAGTACCTAAAGGCACGTGACATCATTATTCCTGTTAAGGTCCTAAGACTGGCATCGGATGATTATTTTGATTTCTACTCCTATATAAGTCCAAGACGTCTTCCTGTGGTTCAGGGACTTTTAGGCATGGTCAAAGGCGTGAAGTACGATACTGCGGCCTTAAATGCCTGTGCAATCATCTGTGGTATCTGTCGTGAAAGTGAGTATGAGGATTTCTCCTACAAGGCTCTGGCTCCTGGCTGGAGAATGCTCGCCCAGCCACCTGCAACAGCATATGATGTGGTGCAGAGATACCAGCGAGAGGGAGAGCGTTCTGTAGATATTGATCTGATGGATGGCTCCTTCTTTATGCCTGACGGTGATTACTTCGGAACAGAAAAACACAAAATCTGGCATTCAGGCAAAAGCACTGAACCAAGAATTCTTGCAGCAGCTCTTTATCTATGCTTTACCGCTGTGGATGAGAAAGTTGAATTCTACTCTGACCTTAATATGGATGAGCTTAAAGCAGCCTTTGAACTTCTCTACAGATTCACATCTTTAAAAGGCAGAATCGGAGATTACTACTATCATTACCGTGATGTTCAGGGAGACAGGCTCAAAGAGGAGAAGGAAAAATATAAGGCTATCCTGGATTCCCTGGACAGCCTTGAGGTTTTCGAATTTTAGCTTAATCTGGCGCCACAACACGGCGCCATTTTTAAATCAGATTGATATTAAAGAAAGGATGCAGCTCGGCACTGTCCTTTTCAGGCTGAGGTTCAAACTCAATCTTATAGGCCTTTGCATCTCTGTCTGATTCCACATCAAAGACAACCTTCAGATCATTTCCATGAGCCTTCAGATCCTCATTGACGGTACTTACTGCAATCTTGGCAGCTACAGCATTCGGGAAGCCTAAAGTATCTGTTGAAATACTGCAGAATGCCAGTGATTTGACCCCGTTCTTTCTTGCTACCTTCAATGCCTCGGTATAGCAGGAAGCTAATGTAGCCTTTTCTCTTGGAGAGATGTTGAATCCAACCTTAGGACCAACCACATGAATTACAAACTTACTTGGAAGATTGAATCCATGGGTAATGGTTGCGGTGCCTTCCCTGGCCTCTCCGCCACCTAGAATCTTGTAGCACTCATAGCGAAGCTGCAGACCTGCAGCTGAATGAATGCAGTTGTCGATACAGTTATGACCTGCCTGGAAACAGCCTAAAAGAGATGGAGTTGCGGAATTGACAATTGCATCCACCTTCAGTGTGGTTATGTCGCCCTGATGCAGACTCATATTTCCATTAATCTTTGCCTTAAACAGACCTTCTGGCTGCACCAGCTTTTTCTCTGCAAGCTCTGCCTGAAGCAGCTGATCCTGCATTGTAAAATATTCAGGAGGAAGTTTATTCTGGACACGATGCATATTCATAAGACCTCTTAACAGAGCTCTCTGAGCAAAGTAGTCATCAGAAAAGGACTGAGCCTGATTCTTTAAACTAGGCACGTACTGTACTAATATGTCGATGAGCTTTTCAACTAAAGGTTCTTTCTCAATCATATCGGTTCACCTTTATGAATGTTATTTTTCTAAGATTAACTTTTTTATACCTTTACCTTCCATTTTTTTCAATAAAAATACTTTAAAAATACGGTCTACTCTGCAACAAATTAAATTTTTCCATAATTTGTAAAAAAATCAGATCTGTATAGGATTTTTTTACGATCTGATTTTCCTTTTCTAATACAAAAAGATATGCGTAAAGATCAAAAATGCTGAAAAACAAGTTAGACAAAAGTACTTATTAGTAAAAAAATTACTTGAAAAAATGGTAAGTTGGCACCATGTTTAAAGAGAACGAGTGAAACTGAATTAAGGTATGAAAATATATGTCAGATAATACTCCTAAAGATAGAGACGACCTTGATCCTCAAAAGCTTAAAGCTCTCAATGACAAGGTTAACTCCATCAAAGAGAATATAAAGAAAGGTGTAGAGGAATTAAAAAAGACCGAAGCCCTTATCAATGCTCAGAATACAGATTCATTAAAATCTCTTGCCGCTAAGCTTGCAAGCTTGGGCGAGAATACCGATGGCATGGAAGTATCAAGAAATGAGCCAGAGGAATTATTTGTAATTCCCACATTCGGCAGACCAGTTATGCCATCACAGATCACCCCTATGCAGATTAAGTCTGACTATGAGGAGATCATCACCCAGATAGCTCAGTCTGACAGTAAAACCTTCGCTATTTTCGCCATTGACGAAAAGCTTGAGAAAAAAGGCAAAATCAGACAGGCCGACTTTCCTAAGATCGGAACCTTGGTAAAACTACTGCATGCAAAGGCTGTAACCGGTGAGGTTCATTTTGTATGTGAAGGTATTGAGCGTGTAACCATCAAGGAATGGAGAAGCTTCAACGGCTCACCTAAGGCTGTTTTAGAGTACCCTGAAAACGAGATGCCAGAGCCAGGCTCTGAGGATGAGGTTAAGGTTAAGGCCTATGCCATGAACCTTGTATCTCTACTGCAGGAGCTTCTGCCTTTAAATCCAATGTACTCCGATGAGATGCGTCAGTATCTGCTGCGCTTTGATCAGAATGATCCTTCTCTGCTTGCAGACTGTGCTGCATCAGTTACCACAACCTCCGCAAAATCACTGCAGAAGGTTTTAGACTGTACCAATATTCTAAAGCGTCTTGAGCTTTCTCAGGATCTGCTGCAGAAAGAACTGAAGGCTGCAAAGCTTCACGATGAAATCAAAACTACTGTTAATGAGAAGCTTTCAAGAAAACAGAAGGAATATGTTCTAAGAGAGCAGTTAAAACAGATTCAGAAAGAGCTTGGAACTCGATCAGACAGCTCAACAGAGGCTGATGAGTACGTAGACAGAATGAAGAAGCTCTCTCCTCCTGACTACATCAGCAAGAGATTTGAGAAGGAGCTTAAGAAGCTCAACTCACTTGATCCAAATTCTCCAGAATACGCAGGATTAACCAATTATCTTGATATTCTGACAACTATTCCTTGGGGAGAGGTTGCAAAAGAAGAACTTGATATTGCCAAGGCTAAAAAGATCCTGGATGAGGATCATGAAGGTCTTAAGGATGTTAAGGATCGTATCCTTGAGTTCTTGGCAGTTGGTGCCTTAAAGGGAAATACCAATGGCTCAATTCTTCTGTTTGTAGGTCCTCCTGGCGTAGGTAAGACCTCTATCGGCAAGTCCATTGCAAAGGCTTTGAACAGACCATTCTACAGACTGTCTTTAGGCGGTGTGAACGACGAGTCTGTTATCAAGGGACATCGTAAGACCTATGTAGGAGCAATGCCTGGTAAGTTCGTACAGGCACTGCGTGAGGCCAAGGTAATGAATCCTGTAATCATGCTCGATGAGATCGACAAGCTTACAAGATCATATCATGGTGATCCTGCATCAACCTTACTTGAGACCTTGGATCCAGAGCAGAACAACGGCTTTATGGATCATTATCTGGATGAAAGACTGGATTTATCAAAGTGTCTGTTTATCTGTACAGCAAACACCACTGATACTATTCCACCTGCTCTTTTAGACAGAATGGATCCAATAAGACTCTCAGGCTACATCAGTCAGGAGAAGCTTGCTATTGCCAAGAAGCATCTGCTGCCAAAGGGTCTTGAGAAAGCCAACATGAAAAAGAGTCAGCTTAAGATTTCAGACAGCGTGCTCAAAAAGATCATCGAAGAGTACGCCCGTGAAAGCGGAATGCGTTCTACTCAGAGAGCTATCGAGAAGATCATCCGCAAGGCAGCTGTAAAGATTCTAGAGGGTGAAAAGTCCGTAACCATTACAGCATCATCCCTGTTTGATTATCTCGGCACTGCCCCATTCAAGCGTGAAAAGAAGCTTGAGGGTGTAGGTGTAATCACAGGTCTTGCCTGGACCTCAGTAGGTGGAGCTACTCTGCCGATTGAATCATCCAAGGTAAGTAACGATGCCAAGGGCTTTGAGCTTACAGGCTCTTTAGGTGATGTTATGAAGGAATCAGCCCATATTGCCTACAGCTATGTACAGGCTCACATGGGAACCTTCTGCAAAGATAAGAAGGATTTCTTCAAAAAGGCATTCATCCATCTGCATGTACCAGAGGGAGCAACACCTAAGGATGGACCTTCAGCAGGTGTAACCATGGCTACAAGTCTGCTGTCACTTGCTATGAACAAGGCTCCAAGAAAAGGCTTTGCTATGACTGGAGAGCTGTCTTTAACAGGACAGGTTCTTGCAATTGGTGGCATTAAAGAGAAGACCATTGCCGCACGACGTATGGGTATTACCAATATTATCTGTCCTAAGGCAAACGAGTCTGACGTCAAAGAGCTGCCTGCAGAGGTAACTGAAGGCGTCACCTACTACTATGCAGATACCTTCAATGATGTTGCAAAGGTAATCTTCGACGGACGCAAGACCAAGTAGTTTAAAGCTTAAGAAAAACAAATCCTCCAGACAGATTCATACGACAGAAAACTGAAAGGAGGATTTTTTTTAAATTGTTTTATAAAAG
>JAZRAY010000116.1:0-28101 GCA_045634805.1 Succinivibrio sp.
AGAGATTGCCGAGTGGCACAGAGTTGTTTTATGGGGCAGACTGGCTGAAATAGCCAAAAAGTGGCTTCATAAGGGCTCGCTGGTATATGTTGAGGGTAAACTCAGAACCCGTTCATTCACTGACAAGCAGAATGTAAAAAAGAGTGTTACCGAGATTGTTGCAGATGAGCTGCAGATGTTAGGACCTTCAAAGGCTCATTCTGAAGAAGACTCATTCTCTTCTCATTCCTTTGCATCAAAGAACAGCAGTCCTGTTCAGAATGACAATTCTCCATACGGAAATCCTCAGGCTCAGTCCTCTATACTCAATGAGCTAGGTTTCTCCAGCCAGAGTTCCGTATCATCCTCTCCAGAGCCTGCAATTGTTGTAGACGGCAATGATGATACCGATGATCTGCCATTCTAAATGATAAAAAACACAGCAATATAACAGTTGCTGTGTTTGTGAATTTCTGTTTTTTCCCATTTTTATCGTCTTCTGCAGTGAAAACGAACTACTGTCTCAGAAGTGGAACATTGAGCACATTTTTTTTACAATTCTTTTCTACCTGTTTTGAAAAAAATAATATTCAACCCCACTTTCAATTCCACATTCATCACAAAATACGCATTCATAAAGGAAAAATTTAATGCATATCAGATAAATCTAAGCAAAAGATTTATGTTCGTGTGATATACTTTTTACCAAACTGTTGTGTAGAACAGTAAAAATATATAGCCTTAATAATCCTGGCATTTGGACCTTAATAAATGTTTAAGAAATTACGTAGCATGTTCTCTAACGATTTATCAATCGATTTAGGAACTGCAAATACTCTAGTTTATATCAAGAATAAAGGTATCGTTTTAAACGAGCCTTCTGTTGTGGCTGTTCGTCTGGATAGAAATGGTGGAGCTCAGCGTAAAGTTGATGCTGTAGGTAAGGCCGCAAAGACAATGTTAGGTCGTAGCCCTGACAATCTGGAAGTTATTCGCCCAATGAAGGATGGCGTTATCGCTGACTTCCAGTACACAGAGAAAATGTTGCAGTACTTCATTTCAAAGGTTCTGCAGGGTTCTCACTTTATGCCATTCAAGCCAAGTCCTCGTGTTCTGGTTTGCGTTCCATGTGGCGCTACTCAGGTTGAGCGCAGAGCTATCCGTGAGTCAGTAGAGGGTGCTGGTGCATCAGAAGTTTTCCTAATCACTGAGCCTATGGCTGCTGCTATCGGTGCAGGTCTTCCTGTATCAGAGGCTAAAGGTTCAATGATTGTTGATATCGGTGGTGGTACCACTGAAGTTGCTATCATTTCATTAAACGGTATTGTTTACTCAAGCTCTGTTCGTATCGGTGGTAACCGTTTCGACCAGTCAATTATCGATTACGTAAGAAATACCAAGCGTTATGAAATCGGTGAGGCAACTGCTGAACAGGTTAAGATTGAGATCGGTTCTGCTTATGCAGAGCAGGAAATGCATGAGATGGAAGTTCGCGGAAGATCTGTTGTTGAAGGTGTTCCTCGTTCATTCACTCTGAACTCAAACGAGATCCTTGAGGCTCTGTCTGATCCTATCAAGGGTATTGTTGCTGCAGTTCGTACCGCTTTGGAGAAGTCTCCTCCAGAGTTAGCTGCTGATATCGCTCAGCACGGCATGATGTTATCTGGTGGTGGTGCATTACTACACAACCTGGATAAGTTATTACGTGAGGAAACCGGTATCCCAGTAACTATCGCTGAGGATCCTCTAACCTGCGTTGCTCGTGGTGGCGGTAAAGCTCTTGAGATGTACGACGCTCAGGATAACGAGATTTTTGACTAAAAAAAATATTAATACTTTTGCGGGATGATCACTGTTTACTGGCATGTGTCATCCTGCAGTAGAGGTTAATAGACTCCCATCAGACATGATGGGCGTTTTGTTTTGATGAAGGAATTGATTTGAAAAACTCAGATCAGCAGAATTCTTTAGTTCATTTCCGATTCGGATTTGTCCTGCTTTTAACTCTTGTGGTTATGGCGCTGGATGTCCGTTCTAAATTTTTGTCAGATTTCAGATACTATGTGGAATCTGCACTGTATCCAGTTCTTGTTTTTGCTGATTCTCCTCATTCCGTTGGAAAGATGATGTCTACTCAGTTCAAGAGTCATTCTGAACTGATTAAGGAAAATGAGCAGCTTTCCACTGAAAACTTCATGCAGAGAGCCAATACCCTGAGACTAAAAGATCTTGAGGATGAGAATCAGGCTTTACGTAAGCTTTTAAACTCACCTGTAAGACAGAACATCAAGAGACTGTTTGCTGAGGTGGTTGATGTTGATCCTGATCCTTACCTAAGCCGTGTTACCGTTAACCGTGGTACCAGCTCAGATGTTTATGAGGGTATGCCTGTTATTACAGACAAAGGTCTTGTAGGACAGGTAATGGATGCAAACTATTCATATTCAAGAGTTCTACTTCTGACAGATCCTAACTGTCAGATCCCTGTAATCGATTCAAGATCCTCTGTAAGAGCAATCTGTGTCGGTTCAGGTTCTCACGCCGAGATTATTATCAATAACGTTCCTCGTACTGCTGATATTAAAGAAGGCGATATGCTTTTAACATCAGGAATCGGCGGAGTTTATCCAAAGGGTTATCCTGTTGCAATTGTAACTTCTGTAGGTATTTCTGATTCTCAGCCATTTGCCGCCATCAAGGCAAGACCACTGGTTGAAACAGACAAGATGCGTTATGTACTGATGTTCGGTGCCAATAATGACGGTACTGATGCAGAGGAATATGCTCTTCAGGCAAAACAGCTTACTGACGATAAGAATATTCTTCATCAGAAAAAGGTTAAAGAGCTGATTGATACTCTTTCTGTAAAGAAGGGCAGTAAAGCTGATAATTCTGAGAAAAATGCTCAGGGTGCAGATGATAAGAAAACTAAAGTAGGTGGTACAAATGATTAGCGGAAAAGACAGCGGAAATTCCTTTCTGTTACTTTTAGTACCAATGCTTTTTATTGGTCTAATTCTTCAGATTATTCATCTTCCAGAAGTGATTTCTCTGAACAGACCTGATTTCCTTACTCTTATTATTCTGTTCTTTGCTGTTTACAGCAATTTCAGTCTGAAAATTGAGACCAGCTGGCTTGTCGGTATCTTCCTGGATCTGGCAACCGGTGCTCCTCTGGGAATCAATGCTCTTATAATCTCTGCTCAGATTTATCTGATTACCACTCAGTTTAAGAACTTCTATAAATATAAACTGTGGCAGCAGGTAATCATTGTCGGAATTATTAACTTCCTTGTAACCATTCTGTGTTACTGGGTAGAGCATATTATTGGTCGCAGCTACTATGAAATCAATTTCCTGATTCCATCTATATCAACAGCTGTATTCTGGCCAATCGTTTATTCTATCTGTCTGATTTTATGTTCTACCTTCTCTGTCAGCTCAGATGACAAAGAGAAGCTAGATTAGGTATAAATGACTAAACTTATCCTTGCCTCAGGATCTCCACGACGCAAAGAATTCATAAGCTATCTTGGTATTGAGTTTGATGTGGAGATTCCTAATATTGACGAATCTCCTGTACAGGGAGAAACTCCAAGCGAACTTGTATTAAGATTATCCAGATTAAAGGCGGATTTCATTTCCCAAAAACACAGTGATTCAGTAGTTGTTGCTGCTGACACTGTTGTCTGTTTTAATGGTATGATCCTGGGAAAACCTTCTTCAAGAGAAGATGCCTTTAACATGATAAAAATGCTTCAGGGACAGACTCATACCGTGTATACCGGTGTTACTGTTCAGAAAGGAAATCTTAAAAGAAGTAAGGTTGTTTCAACCGAGGTTACTTTCGATTCCATGGATGATGAATGCATAAGAAACTATGTTGCCTCAGGAGAGTGTGACGACAAGGCAGGAGCTTATGCAATTCAGGGAATAGCATCCCTGTTCATTTCCCAGGTAAAGGGATCAGTAAGTTCAGTTGTAGGATTACCTATAAACGAAGTAGTTAAGTATTTAAGAGAATTTGGTCTAGAAATTCCAGTCTCAAAGGTGTGTTGATGAATACATACGAAAAAGCCTCCAAGATACTTTGGAATAATACAGATATAAATCTGGAAGTAGCACAGAAAGCACTTAATCACCTGAACTCAAGAGAAATTGATTTTGGTGATTTATTCTTTGAAAGAAGTGTTGCTGAGGGATTTTTTCTTGAAGAAGGAATAGTAAAAGGCGGTTCTTTCAGTATTTCTCAGGGTGTTGGCGTAAGAGCCGTATTAGGGGCCAAATCCGGTTTTGCCTATTCTGATGTTCTGGATGAAAAGTCTCTTATGGAAGCCTGTTCTGCAGCACACAGCATCAGTCACGGCCATAGCTGCAATCGTGAAAAGATTGTTGTTTCTAACAGGGAAACCAAACCTCTGTATGTGGATGATGATCCTATTGCAGCAATGGATAAGGCCAAAAAGGCAGCACTGCTTGAGATTCTGGATAAAAAGGCCAGAGCCCTAGATCCAAGAGTTGTTCAGGTTATGGGCAGTCTTAACTGTTCTTATTCAACTACCATGGTAATGCCTACAGATGGTCCTGCAAGATGCGATATCAAACCAATCTGCAACATCTCTGTAAGTGTGGTTATGGAACATAATGGCCGCAAGGAAGAAGGTTTTGCTGCAACCGGTGGAGCTGTACTGTTCAATACTCTGCTTAAGGATGACACTTTAGATAATCTGGCAAAAGAAGCTGTGAGAATGGCATCTGTCAACATGGAAGCTATTCCTGCTCCTGCCGGAACTATGCCTGTTGTTTTAGGTGCCGGCTGGCCTGGTGTTCTAGTTCATGAGGCTGTAGGTCACGGTCTTGAAGGCGATTTCAACAGAACCGGTTCATCTGCATATTCAGGAAAAATCGGTCAGAAGGTTGCTTCAAGCGCATGTACCATTATTGATGACGGTACTATTCCAAACCGCAGAGGTTCTTTATCATTCGATGATGAGGGAACCGATTCAGCATGTAATGTCCTGATTGAAAAGGGTATCCTCAAGGGATATATGCAGGATAGGCAGAATGCTATGCTGATGAATATGAAGCCTACAGGAAACGGCAGACGTCAGAGTTACAACTGCATGCCTATTCCTAGAATGACCAATACCTTCCTGCAGAATGGCGAGTATGACAAGGACGAGATCATCTCATCTGTAAAGAATGGTATCTATGCGGTTAACTTCCGTGGTGGTCAGGTGGATATTACCTCTGGAGAATTCGTATTCTCAGCCTCAGAGGCATATCTGATTGAAAATGGAAAGGTTACATCTCCTATTAAGGGCGCTACTCTGATAGGTAACGGTCCTAAGACCATGCAGCAGGTATCAATGGTTGGAAACAACCTCGAATTTGACTGTGGTATCGGCATGTGCGGAAAAGCAGGCCAGGGTGCTGCAGTAGGTATCGGTCAGCCAACAGTTAAGATTGATTCAATTACTGTGGGCGGTACAAACTAAAAAAAATGCTGCAGATTTAATCTGCAGCAGAATTTTCTTTTCTACAATAATCCGTTATCTCATCTGTTCACGTAAAGAGGCTTAAACAGGAAACTTGCTCCCTGATCTGCCGGCTGAACATTTTCTCTGCATACTCTGAACAGTACTCGACCGTAGGTCTGTTCATCCTGTTCAATATCAGGCTCCTCAGCATGTCTGTTTTCAAGAGATGTCATACAGTTGATTTCACCTTTTTCTGCATCAAAATCAATAAGATCACCATCCTTTAGAAGAGAGAGTAATCCTCCCTTTGCAGCTTCCGGGGACAGGTGCAGTGCTGATGGAATACCGCCCGATGCTCCTGATAATCTTCCGTCAGTCAGGAGGGCGACGTGGTAGCCTGCTTTCTGCAGATTTCCGAGAACAGGCATCAGTGTATGCAGTTCCGGCATTCCTGAGGCTGCAGGTCCTGCGTATCTGACGACAATTACCGCATCCTGATTGAGCTTTCCTTCCTTGTATGCCTTCTGCACGTCATACTGTGAATTGAATACTCTGGCAGGAGCAACAACATGCATATGTTCCTTTGCAACAGCTGAAATCTTAATAACACTGTCACCAAGATTTCCATGAAGAACCTTTAATCCTCCCTGTTCTCTGAAGCATCCTCCATCTGAGATTATGACATCAGGATCTTTTGACTCTCCGCAGTCGACAAACTTCAGCTCCCCGTTTTCAATAACAGGAGTAGTCAGCTGATTGGAGAAATCTCCAAACACTGTCTGTACATCCTCATGGAGAAGTTCCCGTTTTGCCAGAGCCTTTAAGAGTACAGGCACACCGCCGGCATTCTGCAGTGCATTGATATCATAGCTGGCATTTGGATATACCTGAACGAGAAGCGGAACAACCTCGGAAAGATCACTTATATCCTGCCAGGTGATAATGTATCCTGCACTTCTGGCTATTGCAGGCATGTGCAGTGTATGGTTGGTTGAGCCTCCTGAGGCTAATAGGGCAACCAGTCCGTTTACAAGATTCTTTGCAGTAAGAGTCTTATAAAGAGGTTTGAAGTGTTTTCCCTGTCGGGTACTGTCTACCATCTTTTTTACTGCATAGTCGGTAAGCTTCTCTCTAAGCTCTGTATCAGGTGGAACAAAAGCAGAGCCAGGAAGCATAAGACCCATGGCCTCTAAAACCAGCTGATTGGTGTTGGCCGTGCCGTAAAATGTGCAGGTGCCTTTTGAGTGATAGCATTTGCACTCCATTCTCTGCAGTGCAACCTTATCAATTTTTCCTGCAGCATAGTCCTGACGGACTTCTGATTTCTCCTTGTTGGAAATACCTGTACCCATAGGTCCAGATGGAACAAAGGCGACTGGAAGATGGGCAAATGCAGCTGAGCCCATTAGAAGACCAGGACTGATTTTATCGCATATTCCCAGAAGCAGGACTCCGTCAAAGATATTGTGAGAGAGGGCAACAGCTACGCCCTGAGCAATCAGATCACGTGAAAACAGAGATATGTCCATACCAGGCTGTCCCTGGGTAACACCGTCACACATGGCAGGAACCATTCCTGCAACCTGACTGCTGGCTCCTACTGACAGCGCGCTTTTTGAGATTTTTTCAGGGTAGTCCTTATAAGGACAGTGGGCACTGACCATGTCGTTATAGGCACTGACAATCGCAAGATTTGGACCTGATCCGGTAATAAGGTTTTCCTTTGTTGAATCCTGAGCTCCTGCTGCCGCATGAGCAATATTTGAACAGGTAAGAGTCTCTCTGTCCCGATTAACTGAAGACTGCTCATCGATCATCTTTAGATAGGCTTTTCTGGTAAGTTTTGAACGCTCTTCAATACGTCTTGTAACTTCAAGTATGACCTTATTCATCTGCAAGCCTCTTTTCTATCTGTGCAATAGCCTGACTGACTATCCTATCAGGGGAATCTTTGATATCTATGTTTACTACATCACTCTCTGAATCAGGAAATTCCAGAGCTTCGAACTGGGAGTTGAGCATATCCTCCTTCATGAAATGTCCCTGACGTTTCATCATTCGTTCTCGGATAAGTTCTTTGTTGCCGTAGAGATGTACAAAGATAAGTCCTTCATTTCCATCTCTGAGCATATCCCGGTATTTCTTTTTTAATGCAGAGCAGACAACCACTCCCGACTGTTTGCGGTTTTCCAGAGAGAAGAATACATCGTTTAATCTTGTAAGCCAGGGAATTCTATCTTCATCGTTAAGCGGTATGCCTTCTCTCATTTTTATGATATTGGCTCGCGGATGAAGATC
Organism: Succinivibrio sp.; assembly: GCA_045634805.1. Classification (GTDB taxonomy): domain Bacteria; phylum Pseudomonadota; class Gammaproteobacteria; order Enterobacterales; family Succinivibrionaceae; genus Succinivibrio. The sequence continues at coordinate 7,758 of JAZRAY010000116.1, forward strand.
GTCCCCGTCGATAAAGCAGCAGTGAAAGTGCTCGGCTATAGCCTTGCCGATAGTACTTTTACCGCTTCCGCTTACTCCCATAACGACACATTTTACGGTCATAACATCCTACCTGAATCGTACTTTTGTTATATTCCTGAAATCCTTTTTTTGTTGTGAATTTAATACTAAATCAATTTACATAAGTTTTCTAAAGCAAAAGTCACATCTGCATATAGAAAATTAAAAGAAATTACTGATACCCAAATTGTCTTTTTTATGCTCAATAATCTGATTTAAAAGCTATTTTTAAGGATGGAATTTTTTACGGTCTGATCGGTTGGTTTAATATAATATACATAAATCCTAACTGTGAACATACAGACATTTTTTTTTATTAAAAAAAAGTAAACTTTTGTTAATGCTTACAACTTATGTAATAGGAGTCACAAATGGAGAAAATAAGTCAAGTAATTTCCAAGTCACTTGACGTCTTTTCAGTCGTTCTTCTGGTGGTTATGTCATTGCTGGTGATCATAAATGTAGCCCTGCGCTTTATTTTTAATTCAAGTATTGTTTTCTCAGAAGAACTCTCCAGATTTCTCTTTATATGGGTTGTATATATCGGTGCCATTATTGCGGTAAGAGATGACAGTCATATCTATGTGGATTTTATTCGTAAGAAGCTTCCTCAGGGTCTGCAGTTTTTCCTGAAGATTGTCTGTGAAATCGCAATGCTGATTGGCTGTACCCTGTTTTTCCTGGGAAGTGTTGATTTAACAGAGGTTAATATCACTGATCATTCTCCTGTAGCTGGAATTTCTCTTGGTTTTGTTTACTCAGCAGGCCTTTTAGGCAGCTTTGGAATGATTATCATGCTCCTGATAAGACTTTACAGAGTGCTTCGCAAAAAAGAAGTAACAACTCAGAAGGAGGCTGAATAACTATGACAGTAGCTATCTTTCTGGCAATTCTTCTGACCTCTGTCTGTATCGGTATTCCAATTGCCTTTTCACTTCTGATGTGCGGCTTCGGTCTGATGTGGTACATGGATATGCTGGACCCTCAGATTGTTGCACAGAGTCTGATTAACGGCGCAGATAACTTTACTCTTCTGGCAATTCCTTTCTTCGTTTTTGCCGGAGATATCATGAATGTCGGCGGACTAGCAAAACGTCTTGTTGATCTGCCAATGAAACTGGTTGGTCATAAGGCTGGCGGTCTTGGCTATGTTGTAATCATTGCCGCAGTTATTATGGCATCTCTGTCTGGTTCTCCTGCAGCTGATACCGCAGCTATTGCTGCAATTATGTTCCCAATGATGTCAAAGGCCAATTATCCAAGAGAAGGCTCAGTCGGTCTGATTGCATCTGGCGGTATTATTGCTCCTATCATTCCTCCATCAATTCCTTTTATCGTAATTGGTGTAACAGCTTCTGTCTCTATCTCTCAGCTGTTCTTGGCAGGTATTGTTCCAGGTCTTTTAATGGGTGTAACTCTATGTTTTGTATGGAGTTTAAGAGCCCGCAGATATGAGGCTGCTCCAAAGGCTACTGCCAAGGAAATCATGAAGTCTTTCAGAAGCAGTATCTGGGCACTGATGCTTCCTGTAATCATCATCGGCGGATTTAAAACCGGTGTATTTACTCCAACCGAAGCTGGTGCTGTAGCATCTGTATATGCACTGTTCATCTCCATCTGTGTGTATAGAGAGCTTACCTTAAAGGCAATTTACGGAGCGCTTTTAAGCACAGTTAAGACAACCGGTGTAATCATGATGATGGTTGCTGCCGCACAGGTATCAGCATGGCTTATGACTGTTGCTGATCTGCCTGGTACTGTAATTGAGCTTCTAAAGCCAATGATTGACAGTCCAAAGCTTCTTTTAGCTCTGATTCTCCTTCTGCTTACCGTAATGGGTATGGTGCTTGATCTGATCCCAATCGTTCTGATTTTAGTACCTGTTCTGATGCCTCTGATTCATGAGGCAGGAATCAACGAGATTTATTTCTGTGTAATGTTCATTATCTGCTGTTCAATCGGACTGATTACTCCACCAGTTGGTAATGTTCTGAATGTTGTCTCAAGTGTAACCAAGGTTCCATTTGAGCGTTCTGTCATCGGTATTCTGCCATACGCAGGATCACTGATGCTGTTACTGATTCTGTTCCTGATATTCCCTGAAATTATCATTGGACCTCTTAATTTCATGATTGGTAAATAATCAGGATGATGGATATTTGAAAAGGATAGATATGTTCTAAAAGATTTTGTTTGCTTACTGTAATTTCTTTTTTAAGGAGACACAAATGAAGAAAACCTTAGCAGTTATTCTTGCAACTATTCTGGGTGCCAGCGTTGCAATGCAGGCTGAAGCAAAGACTGTTCTACGTTTTGCTACAGACGTTTCAAAGGACAATACCCAGGGCCAGGGCGCTGTTTACTTTGCCGAGCAGGTAAAGGAAAAGTCAAAGGGCGAGATTGAAATCAAGACCTTCTTTGACAGTACCTTAGGTAACTCTCAGGCAATTGTTTCAGGTGCACGTTCAGGAACCATTGATATTGCAATGGTTGGCGGTGGTATCGCTTCAGGTTTATCTCCAGTAATGGCTGTTCTTGATATTCCATTCATCTTCAAGGATAAAGCTCATGCATATCGTGTTCTTGACGGAGAAATCGGTGACAGACTATACAAGACCCTAGAGCCTCTGGGACTAAAAGGTCTAGCTTATTTTGAAAACGGCTTCCGTAATATGACCAACAGCCGTAAGCCAATTGTTAAACCAGAAGACTGTGCTGGTCTTAAGATCAGAGTTCCACAGAGCAACATGCTGGTTGCAACATTCGAAGCTCTAAAGGCAAATCCTGTTCCTATGGCATACGGTGAACTTTATACCGCTATGGAAACCGGTGCAATTGAAGCTCAGGATCACCCAATTTCAACCCTGTATGCAGGTAAGTTCTATGAGATCCAGAAGTATCTTTCAATGACCAACCATGCATATACAGCAGTAACTGTAATGATGAACAAGAAGAAGTTTGACAAGCTAACCGCTGATCAGCAGAAGCTTCTTGTTGACTGTGCACGTGATGCTGCAAAGTATCAGCGTGAGGTTAATGCTAAGCAGGAAATTACCATGATCGAGGAGATGAAGAAGACCGGTATTCAGGTTAACGACAATGTTGATTCTGATGCATTCATGAAGGCTACTTTATCAGTTCGTTCAATCTACACCGACAAGAACGGTGATGAGTACGTAAAACTGATTGATGCAGAGCGTAACAAATAAGAATAATCCTTAATTTACTCTTAAATTCTAATGCCGGTGTTATCTCTCATCGGCATTGTTTTTTCAGGATTACTCCTGATATACCTTCTCTCCGCTCTGTTCCCATTTTCTCAGGTTGCGTTCGCGATACCACATCTGCCATGCATTAACGACATTCTGCCAGAGAATATATGTACCAGGGATAATTGCGACAGTTGGGTTTAGATAGGTGAGAGTAACCCATAGACCAAAGACCATGTTCTTCTGACCTAAGGCCTGGCCTGCACTGATTCTCTGATGTCCGAACTGTCCGATTCCCTTTGCCATTGCAAACTGTGCAACAGTCATAATAAAACCAATGGTTGCCATGATGGTGATTTCCAGAGCGCTTTTATCTGATGTGGCGATATTGTTAAAGGTTTTTGCTGATACAACCACAATAATAAAAGCCCACAAATAAAAGCCTATATCCTTGGTGTTTCTGAGAATGAACTGATGCAGCTTTGGTGTGAAGGTTCTGATGAGAACAGTTAATATGAGTGGAAGCACCAGAATAGGGGAGATGTGTTTTAGAATCAGAAAACAGTCATGAAAGAATGAATTATTTCCAATATCGCAGAACAGTGGAAATAACAGAGGTATTGCTACTGCTGCAGCAAGGTTGCTGATAATAATATAGGTGGTAAGAGCTGATTCATTGCCACCAAGCTTGCCTGTGATTACTGAGGCGGATGCTGCTGTAGGGGTAATAAGACAAATGAGGATGCCTTCAAGAATAACTGTATCGTAAGAATCAGGAAAGTATTTCAGATAAAAGGCTAATAAAGCAGTGGCTGCAACCTGGTAGACAATCAGGATAAAATGCCATGCTCTTGGCATCATCTGATGCAGTGTAATTTTACTGAATGCAAAAAACAGAATGAAGAACAGTACCACTGGTAAAGAAACTCCTGCAGCATGTGCCAGAGGTTTCAGATGTGCAGACCATTCTACGTAATTGAAAAAGCAGAATACAAAAAATCCCATGGTTACGGCAATAAGTAAGGTGTAGGGCCGTAGTTTTTTTAATAAGTCTATTAGCATATTATTCCTGATATGGCTCCAGTCCTTTTTCTTTTCTTTCTCTAATATCCTTTTCTCTCATTCTCATCTGTACAGCATTTACAAGATTCTGCCACAGCAGATAACTGCTAGGAACGATTGCGGATACAGGAGAGAGGAACATAATTGCAATCCAGATTGCAAACACAGTATTTTTCTGGCCTAAGCCCTGGCCGGCGCTGATTCGCTGTTTTTCTTTCTGTCCGAAATATTTGCCGATGACAAACTGCAGAACTGTAATGATGAAGCCAATCAGGAACAGCATACACATGAATAATGCGCCGGTTGTAGATTTGGCGATGCTTTCAAATATTCGTGCAGACTGGATAGCCAGGGTTATCAGCCAGAAATAGAAACCGATCTCTTTGGCACTGTTTATAAGATTAAGAAGTTTTGGGAAAAACATTCTTATGACAATGGCAAAAATAAGAGGCAGTACCAGTACAGGAAAGATTCTGCCCAGAATCAGCAGGAAATCATTCAGGAATATGCCTGAGATTGTTGTACAGATCAGAGGGAAGTAAAGAGGAATAAATACAGCGGCGATGATATTACTTATGATTGTATAGGATGTCTGAGAGGACTCGTTTCCTCCGAGCTTTCCTGTCATAACTGCTGCTGATGCTGCTGTTGGAGCTATGGTACAGATAATTGTACCTTCTAGCAGAAGAATTGCTTCCTGTGATAAATCGTTTTTGAAGTAATACAGCAGTGCTACAAATAATCCTGTTGATAGAATCTGAACTGCAGCAAGTGACAGATGCCACCTTCTTGGGATCATTTCCTTGATTTCTAGCTTGCAGAATGAGAAAAACAGGATAATGAAAAGATTAACCGGCAGAGAATCAACTAAAAAAGAAGCAACAGGTCTTAATGGTTCTGTCTGAGGAATATACCTGAAGACAAGAAAACCTGTAAAACCTATCATGATAGATACAAAAAGGCTGTTGGTTTTTAGCTTATTTTTTATTGATTCTAATTGCATGATGTTGGTCCAAATTATGGTATAACATACAACGACATTATAAGAGAAAACGCTTGTAGGATTAATATAGATGAGTTCTTTTAAGGAAGATTTAGGTGCAGAAGAGTCACGTCTGGAGCAGGTTTCATCTGAAGTGGTGCAGTTTGCACTTTCAAATGGCGCTGATGAGTGTGAAGTAAACATCGGAGCAGTTAAAGGTCTTTCTGTTTCCTGTCGTGATCAGGATGTTGAAAATATCGAGTTCAACCGTGATAACGGTATGAGTATCACCGTGTACAAAGATAAACGTTCAGGCGTTGTATCAACCAATGACCTTTCAAAGGAATCTATCAGAGAGGCTGTATTATCTGCAATTAATCTTGCAAAGTATTCTGATCCTGACCCTTGTTCAGGTCTTGCAGACAAGGAACTTATCTGTAACTCATTTAAGGATCTGAATCTGGTATTTGAGAATAAAGTTGATGCCGATTATGCCGCATCCAAGGCTCTGGAGCTTGATAAAATGGCAGAAGAGCAGAAGGTTGAAGGCATCAAGAAATCAGATGGTTCAAGTTTCTCAAGCTATCTTTATACTACTGTAATCGCCAATTCCAACGGCTTTAATAAGGCTCGTTCTGCAAGTTCTGTATCCGCTGATATTACTCTTTTAGGTGAGTCAGACGGAAAGATGCAGAGAGCATCCGGTTCAAGTATCGCAAGATCTCTTGAGGATATATATTCCTCTCAGAGAATCCTGGATGAAGCTTTTGAAAAGACTCTCCTGAAGCTTAATTCCAGAAAGATAAACACCGGTAAATATAATGTAATCTTTACCCGTTCTGCTGTTCAGTCATTATGGGGTAATTTCTCATCTGCTATTTCCGGCGGTGCTCTTTACAGAAACCGTTCATTCCTGTGTAACTCTCTTGGAAAGCAGGTTTTATCAGATAAAGTTACTATTCATGAAGATCCTTTTGTTCTCAAGGGATTAGGTTCACGTAACTTTGACAGTGACGGTGTAAGAGTAAGTGCATCTGATATCGTTAAAGACGGAAAGCTTGAACAGTATCTTTTATCTGTCTATTCAGCCCGTAAGCTTGGTCTTCAGAGTAATGGCCATGCCAGCGGAACCCATAACTGGTACATTTCCTTTAAAGACGCTACCTATTCTTTTGATGAGCTGCTGTCAAAGGTTGGTGAAGGTGTTGTGGTTACCGGTCTTATGGGACAGGGCATTGATCTTGTAAGCGGTAATTACTCAAGAGGCGCTGAAGGATACTACTTTAAAGATGGAAAGTTTGTTCACGCTGTTGATGGAATAACAATAGCGGGAAATCTTAAGGATATGTTCCTGAATATGGAAGCTATGGCTGACGATTTTGATGAAAGATATAAGGTTCAGACTGGCTCTGTATTTATTCCTGATATGACTATTTCAGGAAACTAGAAATCTCCTCGAGGGTGACCTCGAAGAGATATGATTCTGGTATAAGGCAGCTACTGATACATATAGCTTAAGAACAGAAGATCGATAATCAGAGGCTTTCCGAATTTCTCCTGCAGAATTCCTGTAACCTTCTCTCTGCATTCGACTCTGATTTTTTCTCTTGCCTCGTTGGTTGCAACCTGACCGAACTCCTTTGAGCCCAGGATTGTAACAATGGCATCCTTAATCAGAGGTTCAACGTCGGCAATAATGGTTGAATCTCTGCTGTCCTCCAGCATCAGACTGATCTTGATTCTTACGTAGTGAATCTTGTCTCTTGGATTCAATGTAGCGACGTTGGTTGTGATATCAGGTGAAATCTGATAATAACCAATTTCTGGTGCAACATTCTCTGGTTCTGCCGGCTCCTCTTTCTTGCCATGACCTGCATAGGCAGATGAGGAAACTGCAATAAAGATTAGAGAAACAAGTCCTAATAAAAGTTTTTTTAACATTTTCTTTCCCTTTATGTATGCTAGTGTTGCCTTAAAACAGAACATCATCAGCTTTTCTGGATAATGTTTGACCATTTAAAATCTTTACGTCACGAGCTCCAAGCAGAGGCGTTGCAGCTCTGTTCAGTTTCTGAACCTTAGGTTCATTTACATATAGCTTTCCGTCTTCCTTTACATAGAAGTAAGAGTGTCTGATGAAGGTTGCGCACATAATCCTGAACAGAATTGGATCCGCAAATTCAGGAGAATTATTGGTAACCTCGACAGGCAGACGCTTTGAATATAACAGACATTTCTCAATGAACTCAGGAACATCTGATCTGCCGTCCTCTGTATCCTTCAGAGCGGTAACCGCAACAAGGTAGCGAACCAGATTGTGGTAGATACATCTTGATAGAATATAGAACTCCTGATAGCCGTCACCGGAAACGAACAGCATATCATTATCTCTTGTGATATAGCCTTCGTTGAGGAAGTTTTCTATATGTTTATCAATAAGATTATCAAGATCCTTCTCATCCACAGGAGCAAACAGCTCGTGTCTTAGGAAATAGAACAGTGAGCGCGCATGAGAGCGTACATCCTCGTGCAGAATATGTCCGTTTCTTAAAATAATATTTGCCAGCAGTGCAGGAAGTGCAAACAGATGAACAATATTATTCTGGAAATAGGTTAACTGTAGAGTCTGACCATAGCTTGGACGAACGAACTTCATATCATCACCGACATCGTACAGTCTGAATTTCTTCAGCTCCATTGCCTGTCTAATCAGAGTCATTGGTGTTGCAGTTGGAATTGTGGCTCTTCTTCTTGGATCAACATGAAGAATCTTTAAATACATGGAAATGCATTTTTCCAGCTGACTGATACTCATTGTATGGTCAGGAACATTCATAATTGCAAGTGCACACAGATTGATTCCGTTGATTGTTGCAGAATCGTTAAGATTGATAATAATTCTGTGTGCCAGCTGATTAACAATGTCATTCAGCCAGGATGGTCTTGCTGTACCCTTAGGATCGATATCATTTTTCCATCCAGGTACATTTTCATTTAAGAACTTATGTACTACGACAGGCTCACCGAAGGTTACATAGCCACGTCCATAGTTTCTGAATCGCTTGAATATACCTAAAAGCTGCATTGCGCTTTCTTTTTTCTTGGCCTCACCAACAAGCTCTCTCATGTAGGAGCCAACTTCGGTAACATGCTCATAGCCAAGATAGGTTGGAACGAATGCTATTGGTCTGTCTGAACCTCTTAACTGTGACTGAACAGTCATGGCAACCATGCCTGTTCTAGGAGGCAGGGTTCTTCCGGTTCTTGAACGGCCGCCTTCAATAAAGAATTCAGTAGCATATCCGTTCTCAAAGAGCAGACTCAGATATTCTCTGAAGATGGTGATATAGAAGTCATCCCCCTTCATCTTTCTGCGGATAAAGTAGGAACCGCATCTTCTGATAATCTGACCTACAGGGAAGAAATTAAGGTTGTCTCCTGATGCAATCTGAGGTAAAGGCAGGCCTTCATGGAAAAGCACAAAGGTAAGCAGGATATAGTCCATATGAGATCTGTGACATGGAATATAAATGATTTCATGTCCAGTCTGAACCAGCTGTCTTACCTTATCTACACCGATAACGGTCTGGCCCTGATAAATCTTTGACCAGATTGTTGAAACAATGGAATTGAAGAATCTGAGCAGAGGATATCTGGTATCAGCAACCATGATTTCAAGAATTTCTCTGGCCTTGTTCTTAAGTTCTGGCTCAGATTTTCCTGTTTTTTTACACTCAATTGCTATCTGTTCTAAAACAGCTGGTCTTTCAAGAATTTCCTCAATTACCTGTTTTCTGTTTGGTAAAGGTTTTCCAACAACAGCACGGGCTTTCTGAATAAAAATCAGCTTAAAGGTTCTGTTAAGATCCTTTGAGAACTTTGAATTTTCAAAACGCTCTTTTGCTTCGCTTATATTGAAGCTTCCGCAGAAAATAGTACAGTTGTCTCGTCCTGCGAAAATCAGATTAAAGAATTTTTTGAATGAAGGGGTAGCGGCATTCATGCCATGAATACCCAGTGTTTCATAACCTGGATTTCGTGACCACAGAACTGTAATCGGAATTACCTGAATATCCTTGGTTGTTCTCTGATAGAATTCATACCATTTTCTGAATACAGGTTCCATATCATGGTCTTTGGAGCCTGCTTTTGAGAATAAACCAGGAGCTCTCAGAGCGCATATTCTTGGAATCTTTTCTCCAAGTAAATTCAGATCTTCAAATGGAGATGGTAGGCCTAGCTTCTGGACAGCTCTTTCAATACTCATTACATTGCCTACAGATGATGACACTGTAATGTAGACAATCTCTTTATTCTTATCAATTTTAAGATTTTTCAGTGGCTCAAATGGAATTGTTGAACACGTCGTTGTAATTCTGAATGGCCAGTATAAAAAAAATCTTAGAATTTTATTAACAATCATGCTTTACCAAAACAGAAGGTTTTTCTGTTCAGCCTCCCAGATTTTTTTTAGCTTTTTACTTTTCAAAAGAAGACTATACATTTTAAAGTGTAGTTTATATCGATGCAAAAATTTACGATTTTATTGTTTGATTTTTAATTAGTCTTAATCTGATCATATTTTTTTACGCTAACTCTAAAATTTGAATATTTCTTTTTTGTAAAAAAGATTATTTTTATCATAAATTTCTATGTTTTAGAAAGGTTATGACATGTAATATACTATCCTCGTGGACAATAGGAAATAGAAATGGAAAAAACACAACTTGGACAGTATAGAAAACTGGTATTGCTTGCCGGTGGAGCATCTGTTTTTACCGCAGTTCTTTTCATCCTGATCAAATTCGGTGTATGGATGATTTCCTCATCTACGGTTATTTTTGCATCGTTAACTGATTCTATTTTTGATTTACTGGCTTCTCTGGTAAATCTTCTTGCTCTTAAGTTTTCATTATCTCCTCCAGATGACGAACACCGATTCGGTCATCATAAATCTCAGTCTTTAGCCTCCCTGGCTCAGGCAGCTTTCATTGGCGGTTCTGCTGTTCTGCTGATTAGCCACGGCATCGAAAGATGTGTTAATCCGGTTCACATTGAGCATATTGATTTAGCCTTATACGTAAGTATTATCTGTATAATTTTTACTGTTCTTCTGGTCTTGTTTCAGACATATGTATTCAGAAAGACTCAGTCAGAGGCAATTGCAGCGGACAGACTTCACTACTTATCTGATGTAAGTCTGAATATTGGTGTTATTATTGCTCTGTTCCTAAGTAATTACGGATATGAATGGGCGGATGGATTCTTTGCCTGCTGTATCGGTCTGTTTATTCTGAAAGGTGCATATCAGATCGGAGTTGAGGCTGTTCAGACGCTTCTTGACCGTTCACTGGATCCGGTCTCAATGAATAAAATAATGCAGGCTATTGTAAGAACAGAAGGCGTTCTTTCAATTCATGATCTGAAAACACACAGTGCCGGTCCTATAATTTTTGTTCAGGGCCATATCGTGATGGACGGAAAAATGAGTCTTGTGAAGGCTCATAATGTCGTTAATGAGGCCGAGCTGAATATCAGAAAGGATTTTCCTGATGCAGAGATTATTCTACATATGGAACCTGATGAAAAAGAAACCTATGAAACAGTAAATTTCGATGATTCGAAATTACAGCAAAATTAGTCAATCAGAGATAATCAATTGGAAACACAGGCAAACAGTAATTACGAAAATCAGGTAATTGACAGATTCTGGGATGATTTTAAACAGCAGTCTCTTTCAATTATGGAGCGCGAACCGGTTCTGGCTGATTTGTTTAACAAACTTGTCTTCACATGTTCAAATTTCGATCAGTGTCTTGCAAGAATTATTTCTTCAAAGCTTGCAACTCGTGAAGTTGATAAACAGCAGCTGTTTCAGGTTTGTATGCAGGCCTATGCCGAAAACCGCTGTCTTCTGGAGAATGCTATTGCTGATGTGTATGCTGTGCTTACCCGTGATCCTGCATCAAGCTCAATTGTAAGAATTCTAATGTTCCTAAAAGGTCCTCATGTTATTGAATCATGGAGAATTTCTCACTGGCTTTGGGAACAGGACAGAAAAGATCTTGCCTGCTATATTCAGAGCAGAATCTCAGATGTGTTCTCTGTTGATATTCACCCTGCAGCAAGAATCGGAAAAGGTCTGATGCTTGATCATGCAACCAATATTGTTATCGGTGAGACTGCTGTTATTGAAGATACTGTCTCGCTTCTTCATGATGTGACATTGGGGGGTACCGGAAAAGAATGCGGCGATCGTCATCCTAAGGTATGTAAGGGAGTGATGATTGGTGCCGGAGCAAAAATTCTTGGCAATATCAGAATAGGTGAAGGTGCAATTGTTGGTGCAGGTTCAGTTGTTCTTGCTGATGTTCCTGCCCACACAACTGTTGTAGGTGTACCTGCAAGAGTTATCGGTCATCCTCAGATGGAAATGCCTTCACTGGATATGGATCAGACCTTCAAAGGCTGTAAATCTGACAACACCGATTTATGTCCGGGGATCCACATTAAACAGGTTTAATAATTCGGCAATAATAGTTTAAAAGTAATATTTTATAGATTTAAAACTTGCCGTAATAAGACTGTCGATTAAACTTAATATACACGACAGTTAAAAGGAAAACTCATGCGAATTTGCGATTTACTAAATCCACAGTCTGTTAGATTAAATGTTGAGGTATCGACAAAAGAGCAGGCTATCAATAATCTTGTTGATTTAGTTGCAGAAAGCGGTTGTCTGAATGATGCCGAGCGTTACAGAACCGCTGTATTTGATAGAGAAGCTAAGGTTTCAACCGGTTTAGGCGAGGGTGTCGCAATCCCTCACGCAAAGAGTGCAGGTGTAACAAAGCCTGCTTTAGCTGCCATGGTGGTTCCTCAGGGCGTTGAATTTGACAGTCTTGATGGAAAACCTGCCAAGCTTTTTTTTATGATTGCTTCTCCTCATCAGGCTTCAGATGCTCATCTTGATGTTTTAGCACGTCTATCAACTCTGCTTATTTCTGAGGAATTCAGAAATTCTCTTAATTCAGCTCAGAGTGTTGATGAGTTTTTAAGAATAATCAACAAGGCTGACGAAGTTGAAATTGAAAAGGAAAAACAGCGTCAGCAGAAACTGAAGGAAGCTGAGGAAGAAAAACTTTCAGAACAAAGCAAAGAAACTTCATCCAACATAGGTTATTACGATATCGTTGCCGTGACCGCATGTCCTGCTGGTCTTTCTCATACCTATATGGCTGCCGAGGCTCTGGAAAAACAGGCCAAGGAGATGGGAATTTCCATTAAGGTGGAAACCGATGGTGCTGCCGGTAACAGAAACAAACTTCTTCCTGAAGAGATTTCAAAGGCAAAGGCTGTTATTGTTGCAGCTGACCGTATCGTTGATATGGACAGATTCCTTGGCAAGCCATTAATTCGTGTTGGCGTTGTTGAAGGTATCAGACGTCCAAAGAATCTTATTAAATCAGCTTTAGATCCGAAGTGTCCTAAATATCAGTCCGGTTTCTTAGGTTCAACCTCTGTTTCAATGCGTCTGTATCGCCATTTAATGTCGGGAATGGCTTATCTGATGCCTCTTGCCGCTACAGCTGGTATTTTATCCGCCTTTGCAAGACTGGATATTGTTAATGATACCCAGTTCGGATTCTTCTTTGATCGTGTCGGATACAGTATCGGAACTCTTCTTTTCCCAATATTAAGTGCTTTTATTGCATACTCAATAAGAGGCAGAACCGCACTGGTTGCCGGATTTACCGGCGGTGTTATGGCTGATCTTGGAGGAAGCGGTGTCATCGGTGCTGTTGTAAACGGCTTCGTCGGTGGAGCTGTGGCCCTTCTGACTACTCTCTTTGCCGGAAGGTTCCTAAAAGGACATGATGCAACGGTGGCTCTGCTTTTATATCCTCTGATGGGAGCTTTAGGAACAGCTGCAATTGCAGTGTTCTTTACCAATATTCCTGCTCAGTTTGTTGATAGTTATATAAATTCATTCTTTGCCGAATCATCAGTATATACGCTTGTATTTATAGGCGCTCTTCTGGCTGGAATGATGTCCTTTGATATGGGCGGACCAATCAACAAGATGGCTTATGCAATTGGTGTTCTGTTCCTTGCTGACTGCCTTCCTGAGCAGGGACCAGGTGGACTGGTTATGGCATCTATTATGGCCGGAGGTATGGTTCCTCCTATAGCCGCCTCTCTTGCAAGCATACTGATTCCACAGGTATTTTCCGAGAAGATTAATTCTCTGAGATATATAACTCTTGGAAAGGGACTTGTATTTATAACCGAGGGTATTATTCCTTATCTTCAGAAAAATCCTCGTGCCATGAGAACTGCATGTGTCTGCTGTTCAGCTCTGACCGGCGGTTTATCAATGTATTTTAAGTGCTCTATATGTGCACCTCACGGAGGTGTCTTCATTATTCCTCTGTGTGATCATCCTGTTCAGTATGTTATGTCTATGCTGGCTGGAATTGTTGTAGGAATCTTCGCCTTTTCTATTATTCATCTGAGAACTTCAGACAAGGAAACAGCGAATATAGCGGTGTCATCTGACAGTAATTAGAATAGCGGAATCTGAATACTGAATTGAAAAAGCCTTTTCTCTGGAAAAGGCTTTTTACTATCTACTTGAGAGTGGTTAGTGCAGTTTCGAGTCTTTGTCTCCAGGTCTGCAGAATCTCTTTCTGATGCTGATTCTCTTCCTGAAGCTGAGCCATTTCTCTGCGAATTGACTCTAACTCTTTATTTTTCTGATTGAGAGTTTTTTCTGTTTCCAAAAGACGTTCTGAAAACTGTGTGCAGAGCACACACAGTTCATCTAACTGCTCTAAAAGGAGCTTTTCTTTTGGAGTGAGTTTCTTTTCAATCACTACAGTATGTACCTACTTACATCTTCATTCTCAACAAGGTCACCCAGATGCTCATCAACGTATTTATCATCGATAATCACTGTGCTTCCTGCCTTATCAGGAGCAGAGAAGGAAACTTCTTCCAGGATTTTCTCCATTAGGGTATGAAGTCTTCTGGCTCCGATGTTTTCAGTTTTTTCGTTAACCTTGAATGCATCCTCTGCAATTCTCTTAATAGCAGATTCCTCGAATTTTACGGTTACGTTTTCTGTTCCCAGCAGCAGTTCGTACTGTTTGGTCAGACTGTTGTTAGGCTCTTTTAAAATTCTCTCAAAGTCATCTGAGGTCAGAGCTGACAGTTCAACTCTGATTGGAAGTCTTCCCTGTAATTCTGGGATCAGATCTGATGGCTTTGACATCTGGAATGCACCTGATGCGATGAACAGCACATGGTCTGTCTTTAACATTCCGTATTTGGTGTTTACAGATGAGCCTTCAATTAGAGGAAGCAGGTCACGCTGTACACCCTGACGTGATACTACGCCTCTATCAACACCGCCTTCCTGACAGATCTTGTCGATCTCATCGATGAAGACAATGCCGTTGTTCTCTGCAAGCTCAATAGCCTTTGTTCTTAAATCATCATTCTGAGTAAGCTTAGCAGCCTCTTCCTCTAACAGGATCTTGAATGCTTCGCTGATCTTCATCTTTTTGGTTGTTTTCTTACGGGCATGCATTGAGTCAAAAATAGACTGAAGCTGATCGTTGATTTCGTCCATTCCTGGAGCGCCACCGATAACATTTACAGTTGGACTCTTATCAGAAATCTCGATTTCAATCTCTTTATCATCGATTGAGTGTTCTCTTAGCTTCTTTCTGAACATCTGTCTTGCAGAAGAATTGTTCTTCTCTTCTTCTGTTGCACTTGGATTTGGAAGCAGGGCATCAAGAATTCTTTCCTCTGCAGCATCTTCTGCCTTAGCTCTGTTGTGTTTGAAAGCCTCTTCCTTAACCATTTTCATAGAAACTTCTGCAAGCTCTCTGATAATGGATTCCACATCCTTACCAACATATCCAACTTCGGTATATTTGGTTGCTTCAACCTTTACGAAAGGAGCCTTAGCCAGTTTAGCAAGTCTTCTTGCAATCTCAGTTTTACCTACACCGGTTGGTCCGATCATAAGAATATTCTTTGGAACAATTTCTGTTCTCAGATCTTTACCGATCTGCATTCTTCTCCAACGGTTTCTTAGAGCAATAGCAACAGCTTTCTTAGCTTCTTTCTGACCGATAATATATTTGTCTAATTCGCTAACAATTTCGCGAGGTGTTAATTCTGACATCTTTATTAGTTCTCTAGAGTTTCGATAATATGATTTTCGTTTGTGAACACACAAATGTTGCAAGCGATATCAAGAGATTTCTTAACAATATCAACTGCAGATAAATCAGTGTTTTCTACAAGAGCTCTTGCTGCTGCCAATGCATAGTTTCCACCTGAACCTGTTGCAAGAACATCATCGTCCATCTTCACAACATCACCGGTTCCGGTAATCATCAGAGAGTCTTTTTTATCTGCAACAATAAGAATAGCTTCAAGTTTTCTTAAAGCTCTGTCTGAACGCCACAGCTTTGCCAGTTCGATACTGGCTTTTTCCAGTATTCCTTGATGCTCCTCAAGCTTCTTTTCGAAAAGATCTAAAAGAGTGAATGCATCAGCGGTTGATCCTGCAAAACCAGCGATAACCTTTCCGTGGAAAATCTTTCTAACTTTTCTGGCATTGCCTTTAAGTATGGTGCTCTGACCCATTGTTACCTGGCCATCACCACCTACAGCAACGACACCATTTCTTCTAATTGATACGATAGTTGTCATTTAATAATCCTTATTCTGTTTCTAGCTGGCATTCATCAACCAAAGATAGTTTGTCCATTTTTTCAAATGCACTCACAGCCTCATCTCTTGATTTGAATGGACCTATTTTTAGTGTGAAGTTGCCATTTTTTTCAACCGCAGAAGAGATTAGACCTGCAGAAAAGGCCAGTGTAGCCTTGTGCTCGGATGCATCCTTCTGTGAGTTGTATTTACCGCAGTAAAGGTATGTTCCCTTTGACTGTACGGTCTGATCTGAATCCTCTGCCTGATTTGCCTGAGCTGAGTCCTCATTCTGAGCTGGCTCTTCGATGTTTGCCTCGTCAGCCGGGGTATCAGGGGCACTGTATTCCTCAGTCAGTTCTTCTGTTTGAGCTTTATTTTCTGATTCAGGTTTATTCTGAATCTGTAGAGAGGTTTCATCATCTGCAGAAGGTGTAACCGCAACTGCATTATTGTCGGCAAATGATACTTCCTCATTGGAAGAGGAAACATCATTTGGATGAAGCATCATTGTGTTATTGTTCTGTTTGGATGGAACAAGCATCAGACAAATTAAAATAAAAACCAGTAAACCGATTCCGCAGACAGTTAGATTTTTATATTTAATTTTTGAATTTTCATTCTTTTTTAGTAAAAATTCCTTGGTTTTATTAAAGTAAACCAGTAATGCTTGTTTGTACTTATCCACTCTTACATTTGCTCCATTACATTAATTCCCAGAAGACCAAGACCCTGTTTCAGAACTTTTGCAGTAACTTCACACAGTGCCAGTCTGCTCTGCTTGGTTTCCATGTCTACTGAATCCTTCAGTACTGGGCAGGCCTCGTAGAAATGCATAAATAGATTTGATAATTCAAATAGATAATTGCATAGTAGATTTGGAAGAGCCTTATTGCCAACACTGTATACAGCTTCTGAGAAAGCCAGCAGCTTGTTTGCAAGATCTTCTTCAGCCTCACAGCCGATGATAATCTTGCCTGGTTTGATGTCTTCTGCCTTACGGAAGATTGCTCTGATTCGGCTATATGCGTACTGAAGATATGGAGCTGTATTGCCTTCAAATGACAGCATCTGATCCCAGTCGAAGATATAGTCAGTAGTACGGTTCTTGCAAAGGTCTGCATACTTAACAGCACCCATTGCAATGTTATGAATAACAGTCTCTTTATCTGCATCAGAAAGGGTAGAGTTTCTGTCTGCAAGCAGAGCCTTTACTCTTGATTCTGCCTCATCCAGAACGTCTCTTAGCTTAACGGTGCCGCCGGATCTTGTCTTGAAAGGCTTACCGTCTTTTCCTAACATCATTCCGAAAGGACAGTGCTCTAAAGATACATTCTTGTTTGTATAACCTGCCTTTTCACAGATTGCCCAAACAGTTTCAAGATGCTGCTGCTGGCGAGAATCTGTGAAGTAAAGAATTCTGGTAGCCTTTAAGTTCTCAACTCTGTATTTGATACATGCAATATCAGTTGTTGTATACAGATAACCGCCGTCATTCTTTCTTACGATGTTTCCTAAAGGATTGCCTTCCTTATTCTTGAACTGAGGAAGGTATACAACGATTGCACCCTGATCTTCCTGAGCGATTCCCTTGTTCATCAGGTCCTCAACTACACCTGGAAGCATATCGTTATACAGGCTCTCGCCCATGATATCCTTGTCAGATAAGGTTACGTCCAGTCTGTCGTATAGCTTCTGATTCTGAACCATGGTCATGGTTACAAGCTTCTTCCACATGGTGCGGCAGTATTCGTCGCCACCCTGAAGCTGAACAACGTAACTTCTTGCTTTTACAGCAAATTCTTCATCTGTGTCGTAGCATTCCTTTGCTTCACGGTAGAATGCTTCAAAGTCTGATAAATCCATGCCGACACCAGACTCATTTTCTTTTTTCTCCAGGTAGGCAATCAGCATACCGAACTGGGTTCCCCAGTCACCGATGTGGTTAGCACGGATAACCTTATTACCTAAAAACTCAAGAACTCTAACAACAGCATCACCGATAACAGTTGAACGGATGTGGTGAACTGCCATTTCCTTTGCTACGTTTGGTGCTGAATAATCAACAACGATAGTGTCTGGATTGCTGATTTCCTTAACGCCTAAACGGGCATCTTTGTTCATTGCCTCAAGAGCGGTTGCAATTGAATCCTTGTTGGCGAAGAAATTAATAAAGCCTGGACCTGCAATTTCGATTTTAGAAATATGAGAATCACTAGGAATATTATCAATAATATCCTGAGCAATCTGTCTTGGATTCTTCTTTAGAGGCTTTGCCAACATCATTGCAATATTGGATGCAAAATCACCGTGAGCTCTGTCTTTTGTGCGGTCAACCCGGATATTGTTTAGTAATTCAGGGCTAATTGAATTGTCTTTATTTAATGATGAAATGCTTTCTCTAATTAAATTTTCAATGATTTGTTTCATAAATTTCTGCGAATAGAAGCCAGCTTATATACAGCTGAGAAAACTCGCACCTCTAGTTTAATTTCAAATAAATTAATTCTTGCTTTAGCAGTTTCACTGATTCAATCCATATAGATATTGATCACTGACCGCAGAGTACCAAACATCTGTTTATTTAATGGTGAATCGCTATAACATAATGAAAATCATTATTTTTTTACTGCAATTCAACGAATTTATTCACAATGACAAATTAATTTGTCTGAATAAAGAAAAAATTTTTTGAGAAGAATACCATAAAATGCGCCTAGCACATAATTATTGGATCAACTTCAATAGCGAATCTTAAATCCTGAGATAAGGATTGTTCTGAAACTATATTTCTCACTTCGGTTAAAAACATATTCAATGTTTTTCTGCTTAAACAGGTAACCAGCATATGAAAATGGTAACGATTCTGCTGTTTTTCCATTTTATCAGACATAACAGGTGTTATAGCTATATTTGAATATTTATTAAGTACACCTATTAATTCTGAATGCAGTTTATTCAGAAACGAATAAGCAATCATACGTTCAGAACTGTTGCTTAATAGAAACGCCTGATATGTATATGGGGGCAGCATCAGGTTTTTTCTAGTCTTAAGAAGATCTTCTGCGATATTAAGGTAAGAGCAGTCAGGATTAATTAACTGGTTTATAAGCAGATTGTCTTTGTGATGAGTCTGAATGATTACTCGTCCTTTTTTATTTCCTCTGCCTGAGCGTCCTGATACCTGGGTTAAAAGCTGAGCTGCATTTTCAAGTGATCTGAAATCATCAGAAAACAGTGAAGAGTCTATATCAAGAATACCCACCAGAGTAACGTTAGGGAAATCATGACCTTTTGCCAGCATCTGTGTTCCGATAACAATCTGGGATTTTCCTGAGGTTATTCTGTTCAGCCTGCTTTCAAGCTGAGCTTTGGTTGTTACAACATCTCTATCGATGCGTTCTATACCTATATCAGGGTATCTTGTTTTCAGATAATCGCTTACCTGTTCTGTGCCGAATCCCTGTTCAAACAGAGCATCACTCTGGCAGTTCGGACAGACCTTGGGAATAGGTATGTTATTTTCACACATATGACACTTTAATCTGTTCAGTCCTTTATGAACTGTCAGAAGATTATCGCAGTGTGGGCACATGAAAACATGACCGCAGCTGTGGCATACCATGTGATGTGCATATCCTCGTCGGTTAAGGAAAAGCATTACCTGATTTCCTTTGGCGGTTTCTTCTCCTATCTCCTTTTCTAAGGTTTCACTTACACCTGTTTTGAGTCCATCTGTTAAAGGCTCATTTCTCAGGTCAATGACCTGAAAATCAGGGAGAGATGCTCCACCTGCTCGAATAGTCAGATCAAGCTTTTTATATATTCCCTTTTGTACGTTGTATACACTTTCCAGGCTTGGAGTAGCTGAGCCTAAAATGATAGGGCAGTTATTCTCCTTTGCTCTTATTATTCCGAGCGATCTTGCATGGTAACGGAAGGAATCATTCTGTTTAAAGGAGGAGTCATGTTCCTCATCGATGATAATAAGTCCGAGGTTAGGTATTGGTGTGAATAAAGCTGTTCTGGTTCCAATTAAGATTCCGGACTTACCACTCTGCATATCAATATATGCATCAAGTCTCTCCCTATCTGTAAGGGCTGAGTGCATGGATGAAACCGGAACATTGAATCTTCTGTAAAACCTGTTGAATGTCTGAGGGGTAAGCGCAATTTCAGGTACAAGAACCAATGCAGCTTTTCCCTGTTTTAAAACCTCCTCAATAACTCTGAGGTAAACTTCGGTTTTACCTGATCCGGTAATACCATTCAGCAGAAAAACTCCAAATTCATTTGTAGA
>JAZRAY010000117.1:0-2625 GCA_045634805.1 Succinivibrio sp.
ATATCAAGACAGAATCTCAGCCAGATTCCAAGCCAAAAGCAAGTTTATCTGAGAGTTAATTCAAAGGCGCTTAGTAAAGCGCCTTTCTCATATCTATACTCTTACAGAATTTACAGGCTGTACTGATATCTTGCAAAGATAAACAGCACATTACCATTGTTATGTACACCAGGTACATAGGCAGCCTGCAGATTCAGACCTCTGTAGCCTACACCAAATAAAGGCAGAGCCAGAGGCACAGGAATATACTTGTACTCATGACGCTGAGTTAAGCCCATGGTATAGCCGATACCGGCACGCCACTGATTCTCATCGCCAAAGGTCCAGTTCCACTGATAGCCATAGCCAAAGAAGGTTTCAAGATGATAGTTTGAATCCTCAAAGCCCATGGCATAAAGACCAGACCAGTCACCATCCTCAAGAGTATGGGATATACCCAGACCAAAGCCGAAGGAATCCTCATTATAACGGCTGGTATGCTCATGATCGTAGGTATAGCGGTTGTGCCATGCATGCAGTGGAGCATAGACATCGTAGTCATGTTCATCAACAATAGACTTTATATCATTGTATACAAAGTTATATGCTGACTCGATATACTCGCCAAGAACTGTAGCCTCGGCAGGTACAGAGGATAAAAGTGAAGTTAATGCTGTAGCAGAAATAATTTTTTTAAATTAGTCATAATAAAAGCAGTTATTAAACTGAAAGCTCAAAAAACACCTATATATAGGTTATTCGTGGCGCAATTCTATCAGATATTAGCTTAGAACAGAATTATGGATAGTTTTATCCCTCACCAAAATGGGCAGGAAGATGACAATAATGCTCAAAAAACGACACATAATTCAAAATGATGTATAATTGCGGTGCAAAATTTCCTACAGGAGTAAAAATGGATCCAGTTTATGTGGGGGCACTTTCACTGCTGCCTCCTGTTATTGCAGTAGCATTAGCTCTGATTACAAAAGAAGTATTCTCTTCTCTGCTATTGGGTATTCTTTCAGGAACACTTATCTATACCCTGAAAACTGACGGCAATGTTGTCATTGATACCCTACAGACTACTGTTAAAGTAATGGGAAACAAATTTGATTTGAACATTGTTCTGTTCTGCTCACTGCTTGGTGCTCTGGTATATGTAATTTACCTTGCAGGTGCATCTAAGGCATACGGCAACTGGGCAACCACCAAAATCAAGGGCAGACGTTCCGCATTACTGTCTACCTCAGCACTCGGTGCATTTATTTTTATTGATGACTATTTCAACTGTCTGACTGTTGGTACCGTAATGAGACCAATTACAGACAAATACAGAATCTCAAGAGCAAAGCTTGCATATATTATTGATGCAACCGCAGCTCCAATCTGTATTATTGCCCCAATTTCATCCTGGGCAGCTGCTGTAGGTTCAAACCTGAAGGCAACCAAGGCATTTGAATCAGATATCGGTGCTTTCGTATCAGCTATTCCTTGGAATTTCTATGCTCTGATGTCAATTCTGATGGTTGTACTTGTATGTATCTTCAATGTTGATTTCGGACCTATGCTAAAGGCTGAGCAGTCAGCATTAAAGAATCCTCCAAAGCCAACCTCAAATCAGGATACCTCCTCTGATATGGAAATCAAAGGTGACGGCACCATGTGGGATATGATTGTTCCTATGCTGGCACTGATTGTATTTGCAATCCTGTTCATGCTTTATGTAGGCGGATACTGGGGTGAGGATGAGGCTTACCATACTTTAGGCGGTGCCTTTGGTAATACTGATTCATCATTATCATTAGTACTGGCTTCTACCTGTGCTCTGTTTGTATCCTTCCTGATGCTGGTTCCAAGAAAGGTTCTGTCATTAAAGGAATTCATGGATGGTGTACTGCGCGGTGTTCAGGCAATGATTCCTGCAAACATGATTCTGACCTTTGCATGGACTATTTCAGGTGTAACCCGTGACCTGCTTCAGGCTCCTGAGTTCATCTCTTCAATCGTTCAGAATGATATCGGCTTTGTTGGCGCAATTCTTCCAGCAGTAATCTTTGTGATTGCAGGCTTCCTGTCATTCTCTACCGGTACTGCATGGGGAACCTTCGGTATTCTGATTCCTATCGTGGTAATGGTTTCACAGGCTATTGATCCATCATCATCTGAGCTAATCATCATCTCTTTATCAGCAACTCTAGCTGGTGCTGTATTCGGTGATCACTGCTCTCCAATATCAGATACTACAGTTCTGTCCTCTGCAGGTTCAGGCTGTGTTCACATCGAGCACGTCTACACCCAGCTTCCATATGCTCTTTTAGTAGCATGCTGTGCCCTGATTGGATATATTGTTGCAGGCTTTACTCATTCATTATTCGCAAGCTTATCAACCGCAATTGGTTTAATGGTTGTATGTGTGCTGATTCTTCATGCAAGACAGCTTAAGAACAACACCAAAATCAAGTTTGAGAATGAGACTGTAACCGAGTAATCATTCATGAAGTGAGGTTCGCCTGAACCTCACTTATTACTTCTTTTCCCCTTTTCCTTAATCACTTTTTAATTTTTCTTTTACAACTTCTACTCATCTTCTCCTCTTCATCAGATTCACTTTATACAAGAATCCTGTTTATTGCCCTTTTATAG
>JAZRAY010000118.1:0-7183 GCA_045634805.1 Succinivibrio sp.
GATCTGATGAATCTTAAGGCAGAGTCGGCTACCCTGCCTATAACCTCCCTAAGCGGAGGTAATCAGCAGAAGGTATTCATCGCAAGATGGCTTAACACCGATGCTCAGATCCTGCTTTTTGACAATCCGACCCAGGGTATCGACGTTGGTGCCAAGGCTGAAATCTACAAACTGATTTTAGAGCTGGCTAAAAACGGCAAGACCATTCTGGTTAACACCCTTGAGATTCCTGAGCTGCAGAAAGTGGCTGACTACTGTGCCGTATTCTGTGACGGAAAGATCGTGAAGATCCTTCCTCATGAACAGATTGAGGAGCACACCATCATGATGTATTCAACAAATTCAATACAAGAACAGACAGAGGTAGAAAATGAAGAATAATTCGCTGCTTGCCAGTGCCTGGCGCGAATACAGCTATGTATTTGTTTTTATAGTAATATTTCTGGTTTACGCCTCAAGCAGTAGTGGACTTACTCTGAATGCAACCATGAATATTCTGCGACACTCCGCAGTTATAGGAATAATCGCAATCGGCATGGGAATGGTATGTATTACCGCGGAAATCGACCTGTCAGTTGGTTCAATGCTGGCTATGGTGAGCGGACTTAGTGTAATAGTCTCCAATGCAACCGACAGTATTACCCTAACTCTGCTGTTCTCAGTTCTCTTTGGCTGCTTCTGCGGACTTATCAACGGTGTGCTGGTGGGTATTGTAAAAATGCCATCCTTCATCGTTACCCTGGCAACCATGCTTATCTTCCGCTCCTTTGCACAGTACATCTGTCAGCATATAGACAAGGCTCTGGCAGGCGGCGGCAGCTCAGTTTACAGAATGATAACCAAGCATGACATGTTCCAGAGCATGTTCACCTTCGGTAACTCCAAGTTCATCACTCTGCCAATCGTCGGTATCGTGCTGATTGTATTTACCCTGGCCTTCGTATATCTGCTTGAATCAACCAAGTACGGCAAGAAGGTATATGCAGTTGGAAGCTCATACAAGGGAGCCTTTATGGCAGGTATCAATGTACGCCTGATTAAGACCTCTGTATTCGTAATAACCGGCGGTCTGGTTGGTGTAGCTTCATTCCTGTGGATTGCCATGAACGCCTCATCTGATCCTGCAACCACCGGTTCAGGCTATGAGATGTACGCTATTGCTGCAGTAGTGCTTGGCGGTATCAGTATGGCCGGCGGTAAGGGAAGATGCCTTGGCATTCTATTCGGTGCCCTGTCATATACCGTAATCGACAAGATTATTATCGCCCTGAAGATGGACTCACTGATTAACGACGCAGTAAAGGGCATCATCCTGATCATCGTTATTCTGATTCAGGTTGCAGGTCCTCAGCTTAAGGAAAGATTTTCTATTATGAAGGCTAAAGCAGCCAGCTAACTTAACTTTGTTGAAATTCATATGTCTTGCCGCTATCACTCTGATAGCGGCCTTTTTTTTGCCTACTCCTCTTCTGTGAGAGGATACAGGCAATCATAAATTTCCTGCGGTATTCCTGCGGTTATCCTGCGGATTTTTGTATTTTTTTAGTTAAGGTAGCTTAGAAATAAGGCTTAAAGCCTTAATCTGCTATTTGCGACAGCGAACTGCTGCCTTTAAAGCAACTGGTGAGAAAGCGGTTACAGATAAGGTGAATAATAACATTAAAGACATAAACAGCATTGATAAAACTCTCCTGAAAGGAATTTAAAAAATACGTGACCTAAAGTTGCCTCTAGGTCAGTGTATTAGTTTTTTTTGCCATTGTTATTATTAGTTTTGGATGATAAGAATAGGTTAAGCTACGGTATCTAAAAGAGAACCCATAGTCTTGTTCTGAACCTGAACTGCTTTTGCATTTGCCTTATAGACAACTTCATCCTGCTTCATATCGGTCAGTTCAGATGAAAGGTTAACGCCAGTCTGTGAAGATTTCTTTACTTCATTTACAGAAGTGCCGCTAGCTGTATTTTTTTCAGAAACATTTTCTGATGAAACTACCTGCTGTGAATGAAAATTTTCAGTATTTGCATTTGCAATATTGTGAGCAGTACTGTTCATTCTAAACTGATTAACATCAAGACCAGAAGTAGAAATTGCTAAACTCATATAATCTCCGAAAGGATTGAAAATAAACAAAGGTTCAAAACCTTTTGGAGCAATTATAAGTGATCTTTATCAAATTTTCCTGTTTAATATATTATAAAAATCGAAATAATTCGGATATGTTTGAAATATAAAAAAATATTCTTTGAAAAAAATTATTAGCTGCAAATCAACTATCAATAATTTCACCTGAAACCCTTATAGTATAAGGCCTCCACAATCAGAAAATATCGACTAAACTTAGAATATGTCCTTTCAAAGAGGTGCCTTTATGAACCTTTCATCCTTAACAAAAATATTCGCCATGGGACTTGCTGCAGCACTCATGACCAGCTCCTTATCCTGCTATGCAGAAAAAATAGGTATTTCTCTTCCTAATCCAGACAAGCCAAGATTCAATCTTGACGGTGAAGTGATGAAAAGCGAGCTTGAGTCCAACGGACATGAGGCTATAGTAAAGTGTGCAGACAGAACCGTGGAGACACAGATTAAGGATATTGAAGATCTGATTGCTCAGGGATGCAGTTATCTTGTAGTCATTCCTGTAGACGGCACCGCTCTTGGTGATGTTCTGAACAGGGCAAAGGAAAAGAATATCACGGTTATCTCATATGACCGACTCATCATGAATTCTGATGCTGTGAAGTATTATGCCACCTTCGACAATTACAAGGTGGGAGAGATTATGGCAGATTATCTGGTGCATAAACTTAATCTTTCAGACAGCGGCACTGATCCTAAATATATAGAATTCTTCTCAGGCGATAAATCAGACAGCAACGTTGAAGCCTTCTGGGAAGGCTCCATGAAGATTTTAAAGCCTTATCTTGAGCAGGGCCGACTTATCTGCCGTTCTACAGAGGCAACTCTTGATACCACCCATATTCTAAACTGGAAGCCGGATGAGGCAGCCAGGAGAATGACTGCGCTTATAGACAGTCAGAACTATGGACCAGGTGAAGGTAAAAACCAGCTTGATGCGGTACTGTGCCACAGTGACGGTCTAGCTTTAGGTGTAATTGAAGCACTTTATAAGAACGGTGAGTACAGAAAGGAGAACTTCCCTGTTGTGACCGGACAGGACTGTCAGGTTATCAACCTTAAATACATCAAACGCGGCATGCAGTCCATGTGTGTATTCAAGGATGCCCGTGTACTGGCCTACTCTGTAGCCAATATGATTATGCAGAAGATCAACGGCGAGGAGGTTCAGGTCAACAGTACCGATACCTATACCAACGGCAGTTCATACATTCCAACCCTGCTGTGTTCACCTAAATTCGTGGACAAGGACAACATCCAGGAAATCATCATCGAAAGCGGATTCTATGACGCATCTGAAATTAAATAGAAAAGCCTAAAAAAAAGAACTGCTGTAAACAGGAATACAGCAGTTCAAATCCTTTTTGTTTATTATTATCTAAGTGAATCGTACCAGCTCTTAAACTCATCAGCAGTTACATGGCTGTTGAAGCGCTTACCTTCCTTAAATGAAGGCTTTCCTTTGATATTCTTTTTAATGTTCTCAATACTTTTTTCAATATCACTGCCACCGGAGGTACATACCGGAACCACAGTTTTTCCTGAAAAATCATAGGATTCAATAAAGGTATCCACAATTCTTGGCTCCTCAGCCCACCACAGTGGATATGCCAGAATCACGGTCTTGTAAGGTGAGAGATCAGCGTCCAGTTCCTTTAGCTGAGGGCGCAGTGCGGCATCCTTCTGCTCGTTATTGGCTCTGCAGGATTCATTATGGTAGTTAAGATCATCTTCAGAGTATGGCTCCTGAGGCACAATCTCATACTTGTCAGCACCGATGGCAGTTGAGATAGTTGCAGCCATGGCGCGGGTATTACCTGTAGCAGAGAAATAGACCACCAGTGTATCGTTGGCGGCAGCTCTGGCAACAGAAGAACCTGACATGATTAAGGAGAAGGTAAACAAGGAAGAGAGCAGTCTGACAAAGAAATTACCCATAATTTG
Source organism: Succinivibrio sp. (assembly GCA_045634805.1). GTDB lineage: Bacteria > Pseudomonadota > Gammaproteobacteria > Enterobacterales > Succinivibrionaceae > Succinivibrio. The sequence goes on from JAZRAY010000118.1 coordinate 4,088, forward strand.
ATCCTCACACTGTAGTCTGAACGTATGATTCTACGATACACCGTAATCCTGTTTTTTAAGACAGATATTTTTCGCTTTTTTGATCAGAATTAGAGTAAAGAAATTCTCTGTGTGAGCTGTATTGTGTTCTTGAAATTTAGATTCGTATCCTCTCAGCGGATCTGATTTTTGAGTAAAAATTAAAGCCCAGAGTGCTTTTGTCTATGGCACTGTCAAGAAAGTCAGGGTCGTGCATATGCAGCAGTACTTTATTCAGATTAACCTCATTTTTAAATGAAAAAGAGGTGATATTCTCCGCATCATCCACACGGATACTCTTTTTTATAAGCTTAATAAGCCTGTCAAACTCCAGATCAACAATCCTGTAGCAGTCATCTCCATGATTCGAACCTGTGTTGATACTAAAACCGTAGACATAGCGGCACTGTCCGTGACGGCGTACCTCATTCCAGTTAAAGCAGGAGATATAGCCCTTTTTAACAAGAAATCCTGATGAGGCCAGTCTTTTAAAGAAAGACTCTCTCTTAAAAAGAAGAACATCTGATGATATCTGTGAATAGGCTTCATAATCACAGCCTAAAAGCTGCTTTTTGTAGGCAGGGCTTATCTCATAGGCTTTCTGACGGTGATTTCTTAGGATATAAGGCTCCTCTGATGCTCTATGAGCATCGTAGTAATCAAGACTGCTCTTACACTTCTGCTCAATCTCAGAGTACAGATCCAAGGCCACCGCCAGAGCTCTGTAGGCAGGAGAGCCATGCTCCACAAGATACCCGTTTTCAAGAGGGTAAAAGCCATCAAGTTCCGGGTCTATTCTTCCAGAGTAAAAGAGAGATAATAGATACTGCCCTGCCTCATACATGGAGGAGAGAGTACAGACACTGGCACAGCAGGCTCTTGAGTCGGCAGCTTTTAATACATCAAAGAAAATAGAGTCCTTTCCAAAATCCACAAGCTCCCGATAAAGATTCATGGTGTAGCCAGCCTTTGTCTTTACGCAGGATAGATAGGAGCACAGAGCAGGATTCTGATTCAGATACTGCAGCATAATCCTAGAGAAGATACCGTCATGGACCTTGCTGCGACTTTGGTAAAAGAAATAGCGAAGATAGGTAGCCTTATGCTCTATGGCAAAATCCATAAGATTATCCCTGAGGATATCATCTGTCTTAAAGACATACCTGCCACCCGGGGTTGAAATCTTATAGTCAGAGACAATCTTTCCCACATCATGCATAAGGGCCAGCACCAGAAAAAACACCTCCAGACGCTCATAATCCTCAGCCATGATTTCATCGTAGCAGCCATATTTACGTACTGAATCTAAAATGAGAACCGCGGTCAGAAGAGAATGGGTAAAGAGGCCGCCGCTGTCAGAGTCATGCAGTACATGTGATGCGGGAGCGTTGAATACTGTCTTTACAAGAGTGGTGATTACAGGCTTTATAAAGCGACTGTAGTGTCTCTCATCGAGCAGGGTTCTCTCATGAAGCGAGGCCAGAAGAGCTCTGTTTGAGACAATAAGATCATCCATGGATCTGACTTCAAATAACTCACTGCCGTCTCTTAGCAGGAGTTTATAGTCAGAAAAATGATTATCCTCATGTCTGTCTGTACTATGCATGGTATTTTTGAATAGTTCAGCCCCGCCCTCTTTATTCTTAGAAAAAGGGCGGTTAGATTTGGAAAATCTCTTAAGAAAACCTCTAAGCTTCAGCATCTATAGAGTTTTCCTGATTGAAATTTGAGATTAGTGCCTTTTCAAGGTCGCAAAGCTCAGAGGGTGAAAGCTCAGATGAAGATGAAGCTGACTCAGGCTCAGTTTCAGTCTCTGATGACATTACATCTGATGATATGTCATCTGATGATTCATCCTCACTGCTATTACTATCAGAGGAGGCAGCATCTATAAGAGCCTTGAAGGTATCCACCTCAGCCACACCATCTTTTAAGACACTTTTAGATGATCTGGAAGTGGCAGTACTCTTTCGTCTGGTACTCTTTTTAGAAGAGACCGTCTTTAAATCTGTACTTTCTTCTGATTCAGAATTAAGTGAATTCTCATCATTTTCTGCTGTTTTTGAGGTTTTTCTGGCAGTTTTTGATAATTTCTGTGTATTTTTCTTTAATTTTCCGCTTATTTCATTATTTTTGCTATCAGAAATATCAGAGGCATTTACCTCATCTAACATAGCCTCAGAAATTTCGCCATTTTTATCGTTTTCTGCGTCATTTTTAATGTTTTTCTGCAGATTTTCGGCAGGAATTACACCAAAACGTATCTTATCAGCCTCAATTAGAGTATCCAGAGGCTCTCCTAAAAAACAGTAATGAAGAGGACCTTTTAAGGGCTTGAACTCGATATAGGTCGGATCATATGGTCTTATGGTAATACAGCGCAGAGTTCTTAGCATCGGATCAGGATCGCTCATACTGCGAAGCTCCACCACGTTATAAGGCTCTGTGGTAAAGCGTCTGAAATCATGGGGAAAGTAGATTTCAAAGCCCTTTACAAGATAGGTCTTGCGACTTTTTAATAGAGAAATCCATCTTGATTTTCTTTTATAAAGACAGGAGAAAAGATACTCTGTATTTAACACCAGATTATAAAAATCCTTCCTGCGACCATCTGTATCATCTACAGTAAAATCTATCGATTTTTGCTCAAAAACTTCAGTTTTCAGGTCAAAATTCTTTAAATTCTCATTAAAATCGGCAAAAAAGTTAAGATCTGTGTAATAACGCTCGATTGCTCTGTAGATAAGATTATGGGCAAGAGATCCTTCCTCAATGACAAAGCCGTTAGAAAGTACAAAGGCACCTTCGGTCTTCTCAGAGATAATGCCGCTTCCTAAAAAGCGTCTTAAATATACTCCAAGGTCAATCAGGAATCCGCCCTCATGAGCACACAGATAGGAGCTTATCTCATCGGCCTTGAGCATCATATTCTTAAGGCTCTTCTCAAGCAGGAAGAGATTATCAATCTGTGGCTTTTTCTCAAGTGAATTGAATCTTAGCTCATCTTTTGTAAAGCCAAGCTCTAAAGTAAGATTTCTAAGCTTAAGATACTCCGGGCTCTTTCTTAGACACTCAAGT
>JAZRAY010000119.1:0-5656 GCA_045634805.1 Succinivibrio sp.
GAGAGTTCAGAAAGCACGAATTATCTGATTATGCGAGAGTTCAGAAAGCACGAATTATCTGATTATGCGAGAGTTCAGAAAGCACGAATTATCTGATTATGCGAAAGTTTAGAAAGTACTAATTCTCTGATTATGCGAAGGTTTAAGATGATTGCAGAAATATTAAGGATGGACCAAAGCCCATCCTCCTGGAATAATTTCAAAAGACGTGATTACTTGTTGTCTTTCTTCTCGTCAGCTTTCTTGATATCAACAAGCTTAACGTTGAATACTAGAACTGAATTTGGCTTGATGAACTGACCAACTGCGTTCTCACCGTAGCCAAGTGCTGAAGGAATGTATAGCTCATACTCTGAACCAACATTCATTAACTGTAAACCTTCAATCCAGCCTGGGATCATGTTGTCCAGAGGGAAATCTACAGGCTTGGTCTGCTCGTCGAATACGTTACCGTCGATGGTTGAACCCTTGTAGGTTACGCTGATGATGTCACCCTTAACAGCCTTTGGACCTTCACCCTGCTTGATAACCTTGTACTGAAGACCTGATTTGGTGGTTACAACGCCTTCCTTCTTAGCATTAGCATCAAGGAATGCCTTGCCTGACTTCAGATTATCCTCAGAAGCCTTCTTGGTCTCAACCTCGATCTTCTCCTGAATCTTCTTGTCTAAATCCTTAAGAATGTTTTCGATCTCTTCTCTCTTTAAAGATGAAACTGAATGTACGCCATCGGTGAAACCAGCGATAACAACATCAGAAGGAATCTCGCCAATCAGCTGTTCCTGATTCTTTTTCATCTGAGATACGTACTCACCTAGAGATGCACCAATAGCGTATGCTGCTTTCTGTTCGAATGAGCTGTTCTTGGTTAATACGTTTGAAGCCTGAGCCTGTGAATTCTGACCTAGCTGGTACTTGTGGTCGCATGCGCTTAGGGTAAGTACTGAAGCTGCTACAATTGTTGCTATAGCAGTTTTTGCAAATAACTTATTCAAGTTTTTCTCCATTATTGTTCTTTTAAAAATGTTCGAAAGGTTTTTCTCTATAATCAATCATTTTACCATGTTTTAACAGTTCTAAAGTACCATTTTTGATGGTTCCTATTCGTTTTACGGGCACGTTAAAACTTTGAGACAGTTTTTGTAGTTTATCTTCGTTTGTCTCGTTCATGGTAAACAGCAGTTCGTAATCTCCACCGCCGTATAAACACAGATGATCCTGATAATCTTCTGGGAGATTGTATGTACTGAACTCAGAAGGTTTAGGCAAATCCTCAATATTTATGGTGGCACCTACATTAGAGGCTTTAAGAATATGAGAAATATCTCCTACAAGTCCATCGGAAATATCAATTGCGCAGGAGCAGATTCCGCTTAATTCAGCTGCGAAACTGCATCTGTTTTCAATCAGCATTCCCTTTTTATAACAGTGATCAAAAATACTATCATATTCTTTGTTAAGGCTTAGCTTTTCCATAAGTTTACATATCGGTGCACTTTTGTAGCCAAGGTCAACGGCAAATGCCGGCAGACCTAGGGTTCCTGTTACATAGATACCATCGTTTACCCTTGCATCTGATCTTTTCATGGCGCAGTTTTTTCTGACAAGACCATATGCACTTATGGATATTGAAAGAGGTCCCTTACTGGTGTTTCCTCCGATCAGAGGAAGATTAAGCTTTGATGCCAGTGAATAAAGACCTTTTGAAAACTCTTCTAAAAAGTTTTCATCCGCATCCGGAAGATTGATGGATAGGGTAAAGCAGTAAGGCTTAGCTCCCATTGCAGCCAGATCAGATACATTTACCAGAAGAGATTTATAGCCTAAAAGGAAAGGGGAGGTGTCTTTAAAAAAATGAATTCCTTCATTTTGAGTATCAGTTGTAATTGCCAGCTCATACTCTGAAGGAACATTGATTAGTGCGCAGTCGTCACCAATTCCGAGGGAAATTCCTTCACCTCGGTCATTTGAGGTGAAGTACTTTTTTATTAGTTCAAATTCACTAATAGCCACTTATCAGGCCTTAATTTACTTGATAGCCTTTACTACTTTATCTAGTACGCCATTAACAAATTTGTGACTGTCCTGCTCAGCGAATTCCTTAGCTAAAAGGATAGACTCGTTGATTACTACTCTGTAAGGAACTTCCTGACGGAACATAAGTTCAAAAGTTCCAACACGTAAAACAGCCTTATCAACCTGATCAAGCTCGTCTAAAGGACGGCTTAAGTGAGGAGCGAATGTAGCGTCGATCTCATCAACGTTATTGATTACACCAGAAATCAGATCGTGAAGATACTCAAGATCAGCACCTCTGATTGGCTGGTCTTCTAAAAACTGCTTTTCGATTTCTGTTGCAGAATAACCAGTCAGCTGCCACTGATAGATAGCCTGTAAAGCAAAGTGTCTTGCTTTATGGCGCTGTGCAGGTGTAACTGAACCTTCTGTAGAATCCATCTTTAATTATTACCTATAATTAGAACTGTTTAATAATGTTTACCATCTCAAGTGCAGATGAGGCTGCTTCTGAGCCCTTGTTACCTACATGAGATCCCGCTCTCTCTAATGCCTGTTCGAGGGTATCAACTGTTAGTACACCGTTGGCAACTGGTACTGAATGTCTTAATGATACCTGTGAAATGCCCTTTGAACACTCATTAGCTACAACCTCGAAATGATAGGTTGAACCACGAATTACACATCCTAGAGCAATAATTGCATCATACTTGGTTGATGCAGCAATCTTTTCGCATACAACTGGAATTTCAATTGCACCTGGAACACGGACAACTGTAATGTTCTTCTCTGGAACTTCGCCCTCACGCTTTAAGGTATCTAAAGCACCTTCAAGCAGACGCTCGTTGATTAAGCTGTTAAAACGAGATACAACAATAGCGAATTTGCCATCTTGGCAAGGCTTCTTGCCTTCGATAAATTTGACAGACATATGATCTCCAATATATCAATGACTATCTTCCCGTTCTCAAGAGACTGAACTTGTCAGTATTCATGTATTGTCCGAGACAGATTGTCCTGTTCTTTGTCGAATTAGTTTTTTCAACGCAGAGAATTATATCATCTTTTTGGAAGATATCACGGTTACGATGTAATCATGATTTATCTCTTTGAAAAAATCAGTATTCTCTGCAATATGACAGTTTCTTTTTTAGAAACCGTTTCTTAATAGTGATTCCATGGTAATGCCTGATTTAGCAGGCTTTTTTTCTTCACTGCTCTGAAGGAATAGTCTCTCAAGATATCTTGCAAGAACATCCACTTCAAGATTTACATGAGAGCCCGGCTCAAAGTTTCCAAAGTTGATTGAATCCTGGGTATGAGGAATCAGGGTGAGACGGAAGGTATCACCTTCAATTTCATTCACAGTCAGAGAAACTCCGTCAACTGCGATTGACCCCTTGTGAGCAATGTATTTTAAAAGATCTGCCGGAGCCTTAATCCAGACATTGATTGCGTCATCTAAAGCTGCCTTTTTTACAACCTCACCAACGCCATCTACATGTCCCTGCATGATGTGTCCACCCAGATGAGTGCTTGGTGTACAGGCAAGCTCCAGGTTGATTTTCTGTCCGCGTGTGTAGTGAGAAAAGCAGGTGTGTTCGACTGTCTCTGCTGAAACATCAGCATAATAGCAGTTACCAGATATCTTGGTTACAGTCAGGCAGACACCATTGTTTGCAATGGAATCACCTAATCTGACTCTATCTTTTAAATTAAACTTATCTGTGGTTTCAACGACAATTTCGTAGCCATTTCCTCTTTTGGACAATGACTTTAAAGTGCCTACAGATTCTACAATTCCTGTAAACATGAGAATGCCTCGATACTAGTACTGAACAGAGGTGTAGTGAAGCAGAGCATCTGAGCCTAGCTTCTTGCATTTGTGCAGATAGAACTGTCTGCAGCTGTCAAGATTTAAGGCATTTTCGATGCTAAATGCGTTCTGCCCGTCAGATCCTAACATTTTTCCTGATACAAATGCATAGATTTCATCGCAGAAATTCTGATTGATAAATGCTGAAGAAAGTTTTTCTCCTGCCTCAACCATGACACGACGAATCTTCATTGTACCCAGATAACGCAGTACAGAATCAATATCAGTGTGTCCATCTCTGATAGGAACAAGAAGACGTGTTACATGCTCATTTATCTTTTCCTCTGCAAGATACCTGTCTTTGCTGTCTGTTCCGTTTACCCACAGAACATTGCCTGAGGAGAAGATCTGATATTTATTTAGATCAAGAATTCCCTTGGTATCGAGAATTACTTTAAGTGGCTGGCGGATGAATTCCTTATCGATTTTTGCCAGTTTTTTTCTGGAAAAATTCTCATAGCGGACATTCATCTGCGGGTTGTCGGCGATAACTGTGTTAACACCTGTGATAATGCAGTCAGATTTGGCTCTGATATCCTGAACCCTGGCTCGGCATTTTTCATTGGTTATCCACTTGCTCTGTCCGTTAGACAGGGCAGTTTTTGCATCCAGTGACATTCCTACCTTAACACTGACGTAAGGATAATCACCGGTTATTGATTTGAAGAAAGCTCGATTCAGAAACAGTGATTTTTTCTCCAGAACGTGTTCTACAACCTCGATTCCGGCGTTTCTCAGTATTTCAAATCCCTTTCCGCAGACCTGTGGATTTGGATCTCCTGCAGCCACGACAACTCTTGCAACTTTCATTTCTACAAGCTTAAGAGCACATGGGGGAGTTCTTCCATAATGAGAGCATGGTTCTAAGGTAACGTATGCTGTTGCACCTTCAACATCATAGTTGGCATCCATTAAAGCCATAATCTCAGCATGGGGCTGACCAGCCTTGTGATGGTAACCTTTTCCGATTACTTTACCATCTCTAACAATGACACATCCTACCGGTGGATTTGGGTAGGATGTATACAAACCGCATGATGCAAGCTTTAGAGCCTGCATCATGAATTTTTTATCAGTCTTTGATACTGAATTCAAAGCGGATTCCCCGATTAGTCTTTGTATACAGGGAACTTAGCACATAGAGCCTTAACACGATCACGGCACTTTAGAATAACTTCATCGTTCTGATAGTTATCTAAAACGTCACACATGATTGATGCAAGTTCCTTGATTTCAGCCTCTTTGAAGCCTCTTCTGGTACATGCAGGAGTACCTACACGGATACCTGAAGTAATGAATGGTGAACGTGGCTCGCCTGGAACTGTATTCTTGTTTACAGTGATGAATGCCTTACCTAATGCAGCCTCAGCATCCTTACCAGTCATTTCACGACCAATGAAGTCCATTAGGAACAGGTGATTGTGGGTACCGCCAGATACAACCTTGTAACCGCGCTTCATAACTTCTTCAGCTAAAAGCTTAGCATTTGCTACAACCTGCTTCTGATACTCAACATACCAAGGCTCCATTGCCTCCTTGAATACAATTGCCTTAGCAGCAATGATGTGCTCTAGAGGACCACCCTGAGTACCTGGGAAGATAGCAGAATTCAGTTTCTTGTAGATAGCTTCGTCGTGGCAGTTTGAAAGAATGAAGCCAGAACGTGGACCACCTAAAGACTTGTGGGTTGTTGAGGTAACAACGTGTGCGTGATCGATTGGGCTTGGGTATACACCAGCTGCAATCAGACCTGCAACGTGAGCC
>JAZRAY010000120.1:0-4224 GCA_045634805.1 Succinivibrio sp.
ATGGTCATCATAGGATAGGCTTTAGGCTGATAATTACCCATGTCATTTCTGTTACAGCCAGGAGTACAGATGGCAATGGAAACAACTAAAGCCAAGGTTGTTAAAGCAGATGATTTTTTCATAGCAGATACCCATGTGAAGAAGCAGGTTAAACAAAAATTTGTTCAATATACTTATCAAGATACATATGACTATGAATAAGTAAAAATGATTTTTTTATTTTTTAGAATGGCGCAACAAAGAAAAACAAGATATTTACAGTCAATCACAATTGCTGTTATTTTGTGGAAGGATATATTTAACGTTTCGAATGTCCAAAAGAAAAGGGATCTATAACAGATCCCCTTCTGACTGATAGAACAAATAAGACAATGATTAGTTAATGTCTAGAATCTTGGCATCGGCTACGACACCATTCTCAAAATTGATTCTGAGAGATTTAGCCTCTTCATCTTCCTTTGCCTTAAATACCTGGCAGTTTGTTTTGCCTGGATCACATAGGGTTAAGACGTGATTATCAAGGAACTGCCAGCCTAATAGAAGTCCTGTAGTAACATCTCTGCCTGTATGAGAGCTGGTGTAATCATATATCAGCTTGTTGCCTAGTTTTGCCTGTGACTGAGGGCTGCCAAGAATATCCTCAACCTGCTGAACAGTAGTCTCTCCCTTAATTAGGGTTACCTCTTTGTCAACTGATGAGGAACAACCTGCAAGCATTAGTGAAGCAAGAGAAGCAATAACAAGTTTTTTCATGATGACACTCCGGTTACTTAAAATAAATTCTTATGAGCATACTTTATGACTGGTTAATTCTTTCTGACATTCGTCTTTTTGAGTTCCGAGCACAAATACTCCACTCATAAAATTATTTGAATCTCAATGAATTACGTTATATCTCTTTAAAGTACGTTACATAATCAAGCATAGAACTTATTTAAAAAAGATCTAAGAAAGAAGACTGCCAGTATTGACATTCGAGAGAGTGCGCACAAAAAAAATATCCGCCTTGTGAGACGGATATCTGAGAGTAAACCGAAAAACTTTATTTTAAAGTTGCGGCATTAACAATAAATACATCTCCATGGATCTGATCTAACACCAGTTCACTTGCTGATGAATTTACAGAACCAAAGAATGAGCTTCTAGGAGTTGTACCCATACATACCATTCTTGCGCTCAGCTTCTTGCACAGACGAGGAATTTCCTCATCCACACGGCCCTGAAGCACATGAACATGATCAAGAGGTACACCATGTTTCTTAGAGAACTCCTCTGCAAGCTTATTGGTAACATCCTGAGGACTTGCAATACCGCCGCCAACTATACGGGATTCTGAAATATTGCCCTGCATTCTTCCTGCGTTATGAGGAACAATACAGTTTGCAACATGAAGTTCACCATCAAAGCTCTTTGCAAAAGATGATGCTGACTCAAATAGGATTTCGTCAAGCTTCTTAGAGTGTGCAACTTCAAGGAAATCGATTGCCAATACAACAGCTCCGCCTAAAACAGACTGACCTGCAGCTTCTCTTACCACAAGAACAGGAATTTCACTCTTGCGCATAATGGTACTATCAATATTACTGATGAACAGATCCTTGATAGCATTACGCTTGTTTGCAGAAATTACCGCAAGATCATAGCCGCCTTCACTACACTCTTTGATAAAGCCTTCTGCAACATCGTGATTGAAAATCAGCTTGAAAGAGATATTGTCCACACTGTAAGATCTGCGAATTCTTTCGAAATCAGATTCTTCTTTAATCTTAATCTGATCTTTATCATCAGTCTCAGCGTATTCATTAACAATTCTAACAGCCACAATCTCAAAATCAGGATTCATACGGGCATACTGTGCTGCACGATCAAGGGCTGGCTGAGATGGTCTTGGCTTTAGTAGTACAGCAAATTTCTTAGGGGTTGACGTTGACATAGAAAACCTCCTTTAGCAACGATTTCACCTCGATTATAGTTTGATTTTCATATAAAAAATAAGACATAGGGCCAATAAAACAAATACTATTTTCTTGTTTTTGGTTGTAAATCAAATTAATAATCAAAATCATTGCACTTTATGCAACATATATTTTTTTATATTGCATGGATTTAAATAAAAGTTATAATAAAAGTCACAATAAATTTAAGGATTAAAAATGACACAGAGAACAATTTCTTTTACGGATGCTGTATTTGCCTTAAATGAAACAAAAGATGTGTCCATAGGCAATATAAAAATTTCTCCAAATGATCTGATTGTACTAATCGGAGGAAACGGCTCTGGTAAAACCTCAGTAGCAAAGGCTTTCAACGCTGAAATACCTTTAAAATCAGGCGTAGCTCCAACCAACTATCACCCTACTCTGGTCTCATTTGAAAAACAGATGGAGTTATTCGAAGCAGACTACCAGATGCGTAATTCTGACTGTACAACTCCAGAGGAAGAAATCGGTATTACCCCTGCCAAGATTTTTGAGAATGACGATAAGGAAACCATCAGCAAGCTAGTCGAGGGTCTAAGACTTCAGGATTTACTTGAAAAGCCTATTCGCCAGCTTTCAGGCGGTGAAGGTCGAAAGATTCTGATTGCTCATGCTCTGGCCTCAAAACCAAATCTTATTATCTTCGATACACCTTTTGATGCACTGGATGTACAGACAAGAGCTGATCTGTTAAAACTTATTGAAGATATTCATACTGTATACAACACTCCAACCGTGCTTATTGTAAACAGACCATCTGAGATTCCCGCATCTCTAACTGCAATGGGAATCATTCAGGACTGCAGAATTACTAAATTAGATACACGAGAAGAAATCGAGAAAAACGAGGATGCAAAAGCACTTTTAGGTAGTATCTCCGTTTCAGTCGCAGCTCTGCCACCAGTACCAGTTAAATACAGATTACCTGAAATCAAGGATGACTACATTGTGAACCTGAATCAGGTGAACATTGAATATCAGAGAAAAGTTCTTGATAATCTAACTTTCAAGGTTAAGAAAGGTGAAAACTGGCATATCATGGGACCAAACGGAGCAGGTAAATCTACTCTTCTCTCTCTTATAACCGGAGACAATCCTTTCGTTTACACCAATGATGTAACTGTGTTTGGATTCAAGCGCGGAAGCGGTGAATCTATCTGGGATATCAAAAAGTATTTCGGTGTTGTCTCAGGAGCCCTGCATCTTGATTATCGAGTAAATGGAAGCGCTCTTAACGTTGTACTTTCAGGATTCTACGATTCCATTGGCCTGTACTCAAAACCATCTGATGAGGAAATCAGTGTTGCCAGAAGATGGCTAAAACTTGCAGGTCTTCAGGACAAACAGGATACTCCATTTAAGTCACTGTCATTTGGTCAGCAGCGTCTTCTTCTGATTGTAAGAGCACTGGTAAAGCAGCCTCCTCTTCTGATTCTGGACGAACCTCTTCAGGGACTGGACGGTTATGCCAGAGCTTTAGTTAAATCCTTTATCAGCAAGGTTGTTGAGTCAAAGAATACAAGTATTCTGTTTGTTTCACACCATGCAGAGGATCTTCCAGCAGGCTTTACTAATCGACTTGAGTTTGTAAGAAAAGATAATTCAGAAGATTATTCAGTAAGACAGGAAAAAATTTAAATCTGACATGAGAATCGGGCAAGGATTAAACCTTGCCCTTTTTTTAGCTTTCAGATTATAAAGACTGGAGCTCTTTCTTAGCTAAAGCAGATGAGCTTGCAGTAGGATAGGTCTTAATTAAGACATCAAAGAATTTCTTAGCCTTCTCCTTGTCACCTAAAGCCTTTGAAGTAACACCAAGCTTATACAGAGCATCTGCTCTCTTATCTGACTCCTTGAACTTAGCAGTATTCAGAAAACTGATTCTGGCATCTTCATACTTGTTCTGCTTATACTGAATCTGTCCTAGCCAGTACCATGCATTTGGAGTTAAGGCATTGTTGCTGTACTTGCTTGTATAGCTCTTAAAGCCCTTAGCTGCAGCATCAAGATCGCCCTTGTTCAGTAAAGCATATGAATCCTGATACAGTTTCTGAGCATCAGCAGGAACTGCTGGCAGATTTGCCTTGGCTACAGTACCCTTCTTAGCAGGAGATAAAGTAGCGGTTGCACCACCGGTTTCAGTCTTCATGGTAACTGACTGAGCCTTACCTTCAGCAGAGCCCTGAGCGTTATCAGCTGGAGCTGCAGGTGCAGGAGGGGAATTGGCTGCCATCTGAGAGATGTG